>NZ_JBHRSD010000047.1:0-151285 GCF_042643375.1 Pseudoalteromonas fenneropenaei | reverse complement strand
TGGTGAACTCTCGATACTCACTGTGCTTATTAGATCAAAGGGCTAGATCTGTGTCTAGCCCTTTTTCAACAGTCTGAAGGCCAACTGTTGTTGGCCTTTTTTATTTACGAGTAGCTAGGTTGTCCTAATTCTTTTCCACTATCTTAGCGTAGCTTTTATATTGATTTACCGATTTTACTTTCTAGATTCGCTAACATGCCCATAAGTTGATCTCGCTCGCCAGCGCCTAAACTGGCCAGAAATGTCTCTTCCCATTCTAAAGCTTTGGGCGATAAACGTTGATACATCGCCGTACCCGTTGTACTCAATGACAATAATGCCGCGCGTTTATCTTCACTATTAATTTCAGTCACTACATAGCCTTCATCTACCATTTGCTTTACAGCACGAGACACGGTGGATTTGTCCATTAAAGCCAAGTCGCATAACTGTTTAGCGCTACTATGCGGATTTTCTGCTAAGTGCGCCAATACACGCCACTGCGCCACCGAAAGACCGGCTTCCTCGGCGTACACTTTGGCAAATTCACTTGATACCAAAGTCGCCAGTCGCACTAAGCGGTAAGGTAAAAACGATTTAAGTTGAAGTGACATCGCGCCCAATAACCTCTTTATTTACAACTCGTAAACTATTCCATACATGGCGCAAAACCGCCCGCATTGAATTTACTCTCACATGAGAGTATCTTAATAAAAACACCTTAGGAGTGAAAGCAATGAATACCGAATTTCAATACCTCACTGGATTTGGCAACGAACTAGAAACAGAAGCCTTACCCGGTGCATTGCCAATTGGCCAGTTTTCACCACAAAAGGTCAAATATGACCTGTACGCCGAACAATATAACACGACCGCATTTACCGCTCCACGCGCGGATAACCGTCGCAACTGGTTTTACCGCATTCGTCCCTCTGTGGTGCAAGGCGACTACGAACCATTAGATAATGGTTTATTGCGTACCGCCCCTATCACAGAAGTGCCAACGCCACCGACTATGCTGCGTTGGAACCCTGTTGCCATTCCAAACAAGCCTACGGATTTTATTGATGGTTTAGTGACTATGGCCGCAAATGGCAGTGCCAATGGCCAAAGCGGTATCGGTATTCATGTTTATGTCGCCAACAAATCAATGCAAGGCCGCTATTTTTACAATGCTGACGGCGAATTACTATTCGTCCCTCAACTGGGTAGATTAATACTTCATACGGAATGCGGTAAATTAGCTATCAAACCGGGCGAAATTGCAGTGATCCCAAGAGGGATTAAATTCTCCGTTGAGCTAACGGATAGCGAAGTCCGTGGCTATATTTGTGAAAACTACGGCCACCCATTAGTGCTGCCAGAGCGTGGCCCAGTTGGTGCTAACGGTTACACTAACCAACGTGACTTCCAATATCCAGTCGCAGCATTTGAAGACTTAGAGGGCAATTTTGAACTGGTTGCCAAATTCAACGGCAATTTGTTCCGCTGTGATATCGGCCATTCACCGCTTGATGTAGTGGCTTGGACAGGCAACAGCGCACCCTATAAATATGACCTTGCGCGCTTTAACGTGATGAATACGGTAAGCTTTGATCATCCAGATCCATCTATCTTTACTGTGCTGACCTCTCCTTCTGGCACACCGGGTGTAGCTAACGTCGACTTTGTGATTTTCCCACCGCGTTGGATGGTGGCTGAAAACACTTTCCGTCCCCCTTACTATCACCGTAATATCATGAGTGAATTTATGGGTCTTATCCACGGCGTATACGATGCCAAGGAACATGGCTTTGTGCCTGGTGGTATGAGCTTGCATAACTGTATGTCACCACATGGCCCAGAAGCAGAAGTCTTTGAAAAAGCGTCAAATGCAGAACTTGCACCACAGCGCTATGAGAACACCTTGGCGTTTATGTTCGAATCGCGCTATGTCATCTCGCCAACCAAATATGCTCTGGAGGGTAAAGAGCGTCAGACGAATTACGCGGACTGTTGGAAAGGTATTAAAAAATACTTTAAAGGCGCATAATCTGCCAATCTCTTGGGGCCAATTGGCCCCAATTGCGTCGTGTTCTAAGGAGAATTCATGAGACTGTACAGTTACTTCCGTTCATCTGCAGCTTATCGGGTCAGAATAGCACTCAATTTAAAGAATATTGCCCATGAGCTAGTTGGCGTTAATTTACTTAAATCTGAGCAAATGAGTGATAGCTACCTAGCCAAAAATCCTCAAGGCCTATTACCCGCGCTTGAAACCGAACAAGGTGTACTAGCCCAGTCATTGGCAATATTAGAATGGCTGGAAGAAACCCAACCACAGCACCCACTACTACCGCATGACAGTTGGCAAAAAGCACAAGTGCGGAGCTTTTGCTATGCGATTGCTTGTGATATCCACCCAATTGACAATTTACGCGTGTTAAAACGCTTAGTCAGTCAATTTGATGCCAATGAAGAGCAAAAAAATGAATGGTATCGCCACTGGATAATTGAAGGATTTAAAAAGTTAGAGCCGCAATTAGGCCAAAGCCGTTACTGCTTTGGCAATACGCCGACTTTAGCGGACGTGTGTTTGGTGCCACAAGTGTTTAACGCGCTACGTTTTAACGTTGATATGACACAGTTTCCACGTATTGCCGCAATTTACGCTGCGTGCAATGAACTAGAAGCCTTCCGTTTAGCTGCACCTGAGCATCAGCCAGACGCGGTGTGATTTAACATCACAACAAAAAGGCGCTTATGCGCCTTTTAAATTTAAATCCACCCAAACACGGTTATTTCAGCGCAAGGCTCAGTTTGTCGAGATGCTCACGCAAGTCATGGCCCAAATCGGTGAGATAACCCCCATCCACGCTATCTATTACCCCTTTATTGAATAACCGCTCTGCCGCAGCCAATAGCTGAGGGTCGGCATCTTTATGTAACTTGAGCCCTTGGTGGAGACTTTTACTTGGGAATTTAGCCAGCAGCGCCAATTCTTCCATCATATTATTATCAATTGCCATATAACCTCTTTAATCTTGTAAATGTTTTTTGGACTGCCATCGCAATCAGGCTATGCTATTTAAGACTAGACGCAAAGGAGCAGAACGTCATGAAAATATTTATAAAAGTTGTCGCTTTTAGCACTTTGCTATGCGCTGGATCAAGCTCTGCCAATAACCGCCTTGAGCCGCGTGTATTTATTGATAAGCCGCAGAATGTCTGCTGGTATAACGGCGCAGAATACAGTGAAGGTGCGGTCATTAAGCAGCTCGACTGGTTGTTTGCCTGTGAGCCACGCTTTCGCCATGAGCAAAATGGTGTCGTCATTTGGGTGCGAATTGATGAAGAGGGCAAACGCATCGAGCCTGAAAACCGTGCAACGATAAACATCAATTAAGTTCATGCCCTTTTTCGGCTTGTGCGAAACGCCGTTTTTGCATGGGCCAACCTCAATTTTTCATAATATTTTCATTTAGTTACCATGTAAGTGTCATATCCTGTCTTTAGCGTAGACGGGATTTAATCAGTTCATGGGAATAATACAAAAATGAGAACAATCAATTTATCATTGCTTGCGTTGTCGGTTGTTGTCGCATTAAGCGGTTGTGGTGACGATGGTAAAGACGGCAGCAATGGAGCAAACGGTGCCGATGGCACAAATGGCAATAACGGCAGCAATGGCTTAACGAGTTTAGTCACACAAACCGCTCTTACATCAGGAGACAGTCACTGCTGGCTCGGTGGTACTCGTATTGATTCAGGTCTTGATCAAAATAACAATAACTTGCTTGATAGTGCCGAAATCAGCTCCACTACTTATATTTGTAATCCCGACAACTTTGCCTCGAGTGGTGTACGTTTGCCCCATTCCGTGATGCGCAATGACTTAAAAAATGGCGCGCAACCTAACTCCACCTTTGAGATCCGTAACGGTGGCTATGGTTCAGACATGGACGGCCATCCGAGCAATCCTATGCAATTTTATGCTTTAACGGACCGCGGCCCAAATGCCGATTTTAGCAGTGCACAAGGTAAAGGCAAAATGTTCCCAACTCCAAATTATGTGCCAAGAATAGGTTTGTTTGAAATTCAGGCAACAGGTGGCATCAAATTAGTCAAAAATATTCTGCTCAAAGACCGCAGCGGTAATACTATCACAGGGTTGCCAAATAGCTCCGCGTTAGGTGGGACAGGTGAAACCCCTTATGATGCAAGCGGTGAAGTGATCCGTATGGATATGAGCAAACCATACGATGCCACCACTAACCCCATCAAAACTGATGACTATGGCCTAGATTCAGAAGGCTTAGTTGCGCTCAGTGACGGTACATTTTGGGTTAGTGATGAATATGGCCCTCATATCGTCCATTATAGCGCCGATGGCGTGGAAATTGGCCGTATCAATCCATTTGGCAGCGATACTCGCAACGTTTACTCACTGCCAGCGGAGTTTGCTAACCGTTGGGCAAATCGCGGCATGGAAGGCTTAACCATCACTCCGGATGAGAAAACCTTGGTCGGGATCATGCAATCGAGTCTAGATAACCCAAATAAAAACCGTACAGACTTGACGCGTATTGTCACTGTCAATCTTGAGACTGGCGCTGTAGCTCAGTATCTCTATCGTCAGGAAAAAGGGTCTAATTCCAATTCCGCCATCAAGGCGCTTAGCGCTACGCAATTTTTGGTACTGGAACGTGACGGTGCATTTTATCACCGTACCCCAACCGCAATGAAACATGTCTACAAGATTGATTTAGCCAATGCGACTAATTTAGAAAGCATCGCAACTTCAGGCGAGCTACATCAAGACGCAAACCTGGGCCTCACAGTGGCAGGGCAAACTTTAGAACAAGTTATCAATAATAACGCTTCTGCGAGTAACTACGATGCAGGTTGGGCTAAGTTAGCCGCGATTGGCATCAAACCTGCGCAGAAACTCGGGTTAGTGGTCGATATGGTCAGTGAAGTGGCGTACCCATACGACAAAATGGAAGGCTTATGGGTCATTGATAACCAGCGCCTTGGCGTGATTAACGACGACGATTTCGCCACTTGGGCAACGAATGGCGTGCTTGAACAAAAATACCTCGACACCACGCAAAGCGTTATCGACGGCAATACCTTGTATATAGTCAACGGCCTCAATTTATCTGCCAACTAAAACCTTTTTAGGCAGCAAGCAACAACTTTGTCTTGCTGCTCTTCTTGATAAACAGGATGACAACAATGAACTATCACCCGCTAACAGCAATCGTAATGCTAGCCGTATTTAGCTTCTCTTGTTCAGCCTTAGCCAATGCTGATGTGACTTCTCGCGAATACAAACAATTGCTAGACCCAGCGCATTTTACTTATTCTTCAGAAAGCCTAGATGTTGCAAGCTACGACAACGTGATAAAAACCAATATTAGCAACGCGATTGGTCGTAACGTCAATGGCTCGCTCAGCCTCAACAAAAATCGCCAGATTGCCTTTTACGATTCCCCTAGCAGCTGCGTATTACGCGCTAACGGCTATCTTTTTCGCGAGCGCAGTTACGCAAGTAGCAATGAGGTAACACTTAAGTTTCGCAGTAGCGACCGTTATATCAGCGCATTTGAAGACCTATCCTCAGTAACAAACGGTGCCGAAACAAAATTGGAAGCTGATATTGGGCTCAAAAACGGCGATAGCTATAAAGTCGTTTACAGCCACTCTACCACCGCTATAAATACCCGCACGTTAAGCGATTTCAAAGACATCCACAGTCATTTTCCAGGCTTTGCTGACGACTATGGGTTTAGTGACAATTTACCTTTAGCAGTAGTTGGTGGTATCTATATTACGGAACATGTTTATAAAGGCACCGAAATAGATTTAGGCTCAATTGACGCAGAGCTGAGCCTCACCCTTTGGTATGTTGGCCAACCGAGTGCAGCGCAACATCCTATGTTGGCTGAAGTGTCATTTAAGATTGAAGACGGCAGTGCAGCTTATAGCCAAAAAGTGGTGCAAAGAGCCAAGCTCGCTTTAGAAGCGCTACAAACATTAGATAACTGGAATTCAATCGACAATACCAGTAAAACTCAACGTATCTACAATGCGGCGGGTAATTTTTGCCAGTAATAATGTGACGGCTTTGACTCAGGGTCTTTCGCTAAAGCGGCTTTACTGTATTCGATACTTGCTGATATGCCTGCAATAGACGGTTAAACAGGGGTTTTGCAATGTTTTTGTTGCAGGCAAAGTAAAGCTCTGTTCGTCCCGCCTCTAAAGTCCATAGCCGTTGTAGTGGGACTTTGATTTCACCTTTGGCGAGTCGATATTCATATTGCGCATCGCTTAATATGACTAGGTCTAGTAAATCGCTGCGCGTCGCCAATAGGTCGAACACATTGTCAAAATTGGTAATAAGAATTAAATGTCGTTCTTCATCGAAACCGCGCTCTAACAGATACTGATGGCTAAAATTATTGCGGATCACCGCCGTTTTATATTGTAGAGCATCGTCCAGTCTACTGAGAGTGATGTTGGCGGATTCCAGTGCGTAAAAGGAAGCGCTGAATACGGCAACCGGGAACACCCAAGTAAATTGAGACTCCCGAGTATCTAACCGTGCAATAGAAAATAAACAGGTATTATCATCTCGAAGCGCGGCATTATAGGCCAACGACCAATTCATCACGCTGATCTGATGGTCTATCTTACTAGCTTCAAGTACCTTTAGCACCAGCTCTGCGGCTTTCCCTTGCAACTGACCTTGCTCATTCAAATATTGGAAATTGGGGAAATTTTCCGTAACAATATTAAGCTCTGCCGCACGCACTGAGGCATTGAGTAACACAGCGCCTAACACAAAACTTCCAAACCACTTTGCAACCAAGTGTAACCCTCCATACAACCTACACCTACTATAGTTGCAAATTTTGCTTTTATAAAAGAATTTGCCCAATAAGGGCAAACTCTTGTCCGTCTTACTTATGGTTTATCGCATTGATTAAAAAGGCAGAGATCTCAGCACCAACTTTTAAGGTGGTCTCAGAGCTTGATTTGCCTTCCAATGAGCTGTCGGTAAATGGCGCGATTTCCATCATATCTGCTGCGGTAATGGCAAACTCCGCTTTTAACATAGACAGAATTGTTAGTGCTTCTTGCGGCGTCATGCCATTTTCTTCTGGTGTGCCTGTGGCAGAGGCAAACGCAGCATCCAGTGCATCAATATCAAAACTAACGTACAGCTCTTCGACACCATCAGCCTTTAACTGTGCGATCACTTCCGTTGCAATAGCCTCTGCGCCTTTTTCACGAATTTCGTGTGCCCAATGCTGCTTAATGCCAAAAGTGCTTTCCCAGTGCTGTTTTGGTTTTCCACTTGAGCGAATACCAAACTGCACTAAGTTGCGTGGGGCCGGTAAAAATTCGAGAATATGTGTACACCAAGAACCAAAACACAAATCAATACCAAGACGTTCTACCAACAAGTCAGTATGCGCATCAAAATGAATGATTGCAGTCTTTATTCCGCGCGCACGCTTGGCTTTCAAATACGACTTGGTTAATGGATAACTAATGGAATGGTCGCCACCAATGCCGAAAATGCCTTTGTCTTCGAAGTGAGCATAGAAACCATCGCAAATATCTTCGGTAATGGATAAAGGGCTGACATGGTAGTCACTGTTTGCATCTTGGTATAAAGCTTTTTGGCAATTGCTGATGGTTTCTGGATTCAGGTATTTATCATGCAGTAAATGTGGGATCACTCGAACATCACCGAGATCTAATGTACGCGCTGCGGGTTGCTGTTCAAGTAAAGTGCTACGCAAAAACAGTGGCCCCCAATTTGCGCCACGTAATATTCCGCCACCACAATCTGAGCTAATACCGAGGATCACAGCATGTTGCGAGGCTTGTGGTAAAGCATCTAAACTTTCTAACCACAGGGTTTGAACATCATCCGTACCAAAGAGTTGTTGCCGTAATGCTAACTTGCGCTCTTTTGCAGTGTTAACCGTGAAAACCCCGTCCCCCGGTGGACACAGGCAACTTGCGAGTTTTTCCCGATATTCAGCCCAAGATGTGTTCATTCTTCTCTACTCCTATTGCTATGGTGCAGCAAACTTCCTGCATTCGTACTGCATAGTCATGCACTACTGAAATTTTAACAAATATTGCGCAACTATGTTTACCTGCATGCCTTGATGTGTCTTTGGTGTTTGCCGTTGGTTTTCCCTAAAAACAGAAAATAACCATATAAGTCAATTAACTACTGAATTAAGAGTGGCTAACCACAGGTTCAAGATTGTTCAGCAACCGCAGTCAACATTGCGCATTTATTCAGATATAACAGTGACAGGCGGGAAGTCAACCCGGGCAAGTTGGAGAGCGTAATAACGCGTGGCTGGATATTCAACTCAGGTGCATTTCCACCTAGAAAATGCACCTTTCCCATTGAAATACAAAACATTGTGTTTCTAAAAACCCGAGCCAAGGGTTTCGGGTGTACACAACTGGCTATTCGTAATGGCGTGGCCGCTTGGTTTTAATAATCGCAATATAGCCATGCCAACTGGCGTAACTAAGCATCGGCATGATCACTATAAAGCCCGCAGCACCAGTCGCAAATCCAAGCAACACGAAAAATACGATGCACAGACCCCATACTATCATAGCTGGTACATTTGCTCTCACCGCATGCATGCTGCTTACCACAGCTGTCATAATATCGACACGACGCTCCATCATTATTTGCGGCGTAAACGCTGATATGGCAAAAACACTGACCATTAGCACACCCCCAATTAAGCTGCCGAGGGTGAGAAATGCACTGAGCTCTTCAAGACTTGGGTTTGGCACATTGGGGTAAAGCGCGTGCACCAACGCAGCCAAACGCATCCACACAACCATGATAACCATAAGTAATATCGCGAAGCCCCATTCGCCTGCGGGGTTACGAAACATTGACCGTAAACTATGGGACAGCGTAGGTGTGTGCCCTTTCTCTAGCTCCCACGCAACATCATAAAGCCCTGCCGCAAATGCGGGCCCAATCAGTGCAAACGCCACCGCAGCCGGCAAGATCACCAAATGCGATCCAGATTGATAAACAAACCACAAAATCGCGGCCGGAATGGAAGCAAAAACAACACCGTAAAACAAACTTAATATAGGTGCTCTTGCCATATCCCGAAATGCCAATGCTAACCAATGGAACGGCGCAAAAGCAGAAATTTTATTACTTTCAAAACAACGTGCAAAATCGGATTTCTGTGCTGAATGTGTCGCTGGCATAGTCGCCTCCTCCTAGACCTTCATTTAAGGTTTAGGTGATAGAGCGCAAAGTTGCAAATAGTGAAATAGGATAACTTTATGTTGTGCTCAGCTACAAACGGACATACGTCCTGTACTTTGTCGGCTAGACTATTAACCATTACACTTTAGATAACTAACTAGGTTTAATCATGGAAAAGGTTTTTCATCTAGGCTTACGCACTGCTGATCTGCAAGGCGCTAAGCTTGCTATTGTCCCGGGTTGTCCGGACCGCGCCAAGCGTATTGCCGAGCAAATTTCTGAGGCTCAGTGTTTAGTTAAAACCCGTGAATTTCACGCGTATCTTGCAAGCCTCAACGGTTCTCCAGTGGTGGTATGCTCAACGGGCATTGGTGGCCCGTCAACTTCTATCGCGGTTGAAGAGCTTGCTCAACTTGGAGTTAAGACCTTTTTACGCGTTGGCACAACAGGTGCGATTCAGCCACACATTAACGAGGGCGACGTACTGGTCAGTACCGCGTCCGTTCGTTTAGATGGCGCCAGCCAGCATTTTGCTCCTTTGGCCTACCCTGCTGCTGCAGATTTTTACGCGACGCAAGCTATGGTAGAAGCTTGTAAAGCTACTGGCGTTGACTTTCATGTGGGGATCACTGCATCAAGCGACACATTTTATCCCGGGCAAGAGCGTTACGATACCTATTCAGGCTATGTGTCACGTGCATTTCAAGGCAGCTGTGCAGAATGGCAACAGCTAAATGTCATGAACTATGAAATGGAATCAGCCACCTTATTTACCATGTGTGCAGCGCTTGGTTTGCAAGCTGGTTGTGTGGCGGGTGTACTCGTTAACCGCACGCGTCAGGAGATCCCAGACGTAGATCACGCTATGGTTGAACGCCGTTCAGTGGCTGTGGTATTAAAGGCGGCAGAGCTTTTGTTAGCTAAGTAATTACCAGTTAGCTTTTGCTCAAGTTTTTACAAAGCCCTATTGTCATAGATAGGGCTTTGGCATTTTAGTGGCTAAAAAACGTTTTATCTAAATTGAGAACAGGCCATTTTTGCCGTTTTTATTAGTAAATGATACCTGCGCATCTTTTCGTCGCGACTAAGCTTAACCCCACTAACACGCAGCTGAGTGCTATCAAAGCTTGCAGTGCAGCAGCGCTCAGTTAGCACTTTACCGCACTTATCTGTTCAAACGTAATTGGATAGTCGAAGCTATTTATCACAGCTTTCGCGACATCTGCTTGATTTTCATGGCCTTGACACTCTAACAAGGTAACGCGCAGAATAGCGACTTGCTCTAGCGTATTACCCGCTAACACCATTTGACTTAACGCACTTTGTAGCGGTGACAAACTTGGGCTATAAGCTGCATTTTCAGCATAACGCCCGATAAAGTTACCTTTATTTGTGACAATTTCAACCGCGCTGTAATTGCCTGAATATGGCGCATAGCTGTGCTCTGCTGCTGCGAGCAAATCAGTCGAAACATCACCTGACGCGCTTAAATTCACCTTAGGCGATGCAAATAAACTATGTGGATTAGCTAAATCTGACGGCCCGAAAGGCTGTGGAAGCAGTTCTCGTAGCGTTGCACTGTGATGTGGTAACGCAATCTTTAACTCATCCGCACTTGCCAGTTCATTCATAAATTGTCGGCAATAACCACAAGGTGCGTCGGTGATGGCAATTTTGTCGATACTTTTAGCACCTTGCAACCACGCATTATTGATAGCAGCCTGTTCAGCATGCACAACTAAGCTAAGCGCCTGATGTTTAAATTCAAGGTTAGCACCAACATACAACTCCCCGTATGGCGCATTGCTTGTGTCAAGCACCACAGCACCAACATAAAAATGGGAAATTGAGGGACCGGCAAATTGTGCTGCAAGCGGCAGTAATGCGAGCATTAAGGCATCGATATCACAACTGTGCCGCGTGCATAAATGTTCAACCTGAGCGTGGTTAAGTTTGCCGCGCTGCAACGTCAGTAGCGCTTTAATGTCAGCACTTTGCTCGGGCGTAAAAATGTGTTGAGTAGTAGAACTTGTCATACTGTTGTTGTTATTTTAAAGGGCTGGACAGTCTACGCCTTTACTTTTGCTTTGACAACACTCGACGATAAGGGAAAATGCCCAAGCCTCATTAGCAGTTGCCCAACCAACGTTTTGCCTGGTTAAAGCAATCAAAGTTTTCCGCGGTAATATTAAAACGTTTGGCTTTTTGTAGAAATAAATCATGCATATAGCCTCGAAAGCCAACCACTCTGGCCACCGTCATACCATTTAGGTAATGCGCAACTTTTGGCATGATATCCACTATGTCAATGGCAGCAAATTTATGCTCAAGTTCAACCACATCCAGCAACACTTTGCTGCAGTTATGGGTTTTGGCATATTCATTTGCAATTTTATAGACGCTGATCACATCCTGTGCCGTTATCTTCCCACGCAGCGTCATCATGACAAGCGCCGTCGTTTCGTCATAAGTAATACTGGTTGAAAATTGAGACATATGAGCCTTGTTTATAAAGATACGAAAAAGAACTGGTAAAACCAGCAGCGCATCATATTGAATTCCTAATTTAAGTCAACAAAACCAGTAATAAAAAACGATTAAGAAGGAACAAAAACAAACTAAAGGATGACTTTTTGGGGTGGTAAATGAGGAGGATTAAAATAAGTTGTTAGCAACAACTTAAGTCATTGCTAACAACGTTGCCAATTGCCGCTTTGATTAACCGGTATTGCGCATTCCAGCAGCAATGCCTGTCATGGTAATCATTAAAGCGCGGTCAACATCTGAAGTCAGATGGGGTTCCTGACTGCGTGAACGTTTTAGCAATTCAACCTGTAATAAATTTAACGGATCAGTGTACGGGTTACGTAAATTAATCGACTCCCTGATCCACGGTTGCCCTGCAAGTAAGGTTTGTTCTTTACAGATCTCACGGACCAACTTGATTGCATCGCCAAGCTCGGTGCGCAAAGTTGCGCCTAAATGGCGATAACCCGACTCAACCAAGCCTTGCTCATAGTGCTCACTGAGCCAACTGTCTGCTTTACAAAACACCATTTCCAACATTTCTAAACGTGTGCGGAAAAACGGCCAAGTCTGATTCATGGTTTGCAAGGTCTCAATACCAAACTTTGCAATCGCATCCTGCAAGCCTTGATACGCACCAAGCCAAGCTGGCAGCATTAAGCGGTTTTGGCTCCACGCGAAGATCCATGGAATAGCACGCAAACTCTCTACACCACCATGAGGATTGCGTTTCGCTGGACGCGACCCTAATGGCAGTTTTGCTAGCTCGACCTCAGGAGTTGCCATTCGGAAGTATGGGACAAAGTCTTTATCTTCTCGCACGATTTGTCGATAGCGAACGCACGACGCATCAGCTATCACATCCATCACTTCTTTCCACTGAGGTTCTGGGCTTGGTGGCGGTAACAAATTACTTTCTAGCACGGCGCCTGCATAGATGTTTAAGCTCTGTAAGGCGACTTCTGGTAAACCAAACTTAAAGCGGATCATTTCGCCTTGCTCAGTGACACGCAAACCACTTTTTAATGACCCAGGTGGCTGAGAACGCAGCGCTTGAGCCGCCGGCGCACCACCGCGGCCAATAGTGCCACCGCGGCCATGGAATAACACCAGCTCAATACCTTGCTGTTCTGCAAGTGCAACCAATTCTTCCATGGTGCGATATTGTGCCCAGCCTGCGGCCATCATGCCGGCATCTTTAGCTGAGTCTGAATAACCTATCATCACATATTGCTTGTTACCGAAATGGCCACGATACCAAGTGCTCTTTAATAAGGCGCTGATCACATCGTAACCGTTGTTTAGATCATCCAAAGTCTCAAACAGTGGCGCCACAGGTAAATTAAAACTACAGCCCGCTTCTTTTAGCAACAAATGCACCGCAAGCACATCTGACACTGTCTTTGCCATGGAAATAATATAAATACCAAAAGCGGCAGGATCTTGCTTAGCTATAACAGCGAAGGTATCTAGCACTTCCTGGACTTCTGGCGTTGGCTGCCAGTGTTTTGGGACGAGTGGGCGACGTGAAGTGAGCTCTGCTAGCAAAAACGCTTGTTTATCTTGCTCATCCCACTGTGCGTAGTCACCAATCCCCAAGTAACGAGTCAGCTCAGAAAACACGCCTGCGTGACGTGAGGCATCTTGTCTTACGTCCAGTTTCACCAGACGTAAACCAAAACACTGCAAGCGATTAAGAGTATCAAGCAACAAGCCATCAGCCACCACTTTCATATTGCATTTTATCAGCGAGCGATAGCATAGCTCCAGCGGTTCACGAATTTGCTCAACTTTACGAATTTTGTCCTGCGCGCCGCTGGGATAACCTTTGATTTTGGCGTTTATTGCTTCAACCGTTTCATGAATTTCGGCTTTTAACTTTTTCAATAACGCACGGTACGGCTCACTGACAGCGCCACTGTGTGCCATCAGTTCATCGCTCGCCGAATACATAGATAATTCCGCACTGAGCTTGTCAATATCGCGGGCGTATAAATCAAGCGCCATCCAACGTCCATGATCTAGCACTTGTTCTGTCACAAGCGCGGTCACAAATGGATTACCATCACGGTCCCCCCCCATCCAAGAGGTGAATTGCAGCGGCATAAAATGGGTAGGCAGCTCTAAATTCAGGATCTCTTTTACCGCACTTTTGAATTCAGCGATAAAACGCGGTACAGCTTGCCACAAACTATTTTCAATCACGGCAAAACCCCACTTTGCTTCATCTAATGGGGTTGGTCGGCTATCACGAATATCATTGGTATGCCAAGCTTGGCAAATCAGTTGCTCTAAGCGGTCATGCACTCGTTGCCGCTCTTCTGGCGACAAACTAGTACGCTCCAGTTCTGCCAAACAGTCACTCATTTCAATGTGCTTACTAATAATCGTGCGGCGAGTGACTTCCGTCGGATGTGCTGTTAACACTAAATCAATCTTCAAATTGGCAATAGATTGCGCAACTTGATTTAAATCCAGCGAACCTGCATCTAACTGCTGCTTTAAATGCTTAAGCGTTTGCGTTAACGGACTTAAATTACATACTGCACGCTGGCTTTCTTTAGAAATGGTATGAAATTGTTCAGCTACGTTGGCAAGATTTAGGAAATGATTAAAAGCACGTGTTACTGGGAGGAGTTCACTATCAGACAAACTGTGCAAAGTATCGATAAGTGCGACTCTATCGGCATCATTACCGCCACGCGAAGATTTAGATAAATGTCTAATTTGTTCGACTTTATCCAAAACCGCCTGACCTTGCGCCTGTTTAATGGTTTGTCCAAGCAGCTGCCCCAATAAATTGACATTCGCTCTTAGCGCTGCATATTGTTCACTCATAGTTACTCCTTCGCTTTGATGATGTCCTCTATACTGACCTTTGCTCGCATCACGAGCAATTGAATTTTCATCAATTAAATGTGAATGTTAGGTGTTTAAATGGCGATGTACAGACGCGTTATAAGAGTCATAACGAGTCAATTATCGCATGCTCAGTGCGCGTTTGGTGCGCTTGTTGGCGCTTTACCGACCTCAGCATGATGTATTGCAGCTTTTTCATCAAACTCTGCTGGCAAACTCAAAAGCTATCATTATCAAGCCGTATTAAGATGACAAGTTAATGATAACTGGGTGTTAAAACTATCAACTCAACAAAAGCTGTGCAAGTTTCCCCGTGATTTTTAAGTTAAGGTAAAATTTAGATGATATTAATTATCATTTGTATTGACTTGCAGTTATAGCTGGATAATAATGATTCTCGTTGAGAACAAGGACGTGAAGGTTTGCCCAGCTAGGCTAAACTTAGCAGCTTAGCTTCACCCTCAACATGTTGATCACCCAAGGCTTTGTTCACCTTTAACGAACACATCTACTTGCTACTACGCTCATATCTGACGGTAGATATGGCCCAAAAAGCCCTTTTAGGGCTTTTTGTTTTTTGGTGCTTGGAATTTAGCGCAAGTTTCAGACTTTCTGTTGTCTAATTTAATCCGCATATATTGTAAAACTCATTGAGTCTATTACACTTAGCTAAGGTACGTAACCGTATAATAGAATGGAGAGACATCATGTGGCTGCAAAAGACCAAAGTACTGGCACTGATTGGCGCTTTGCTTTTCACCAATGTCAGTTTTGCAACTTTAGAGCAAGGTATTATCGCGGCGAATGAAGGCCGCTTTGAAGATGCGTTAAAAGAGTTTCGTTACTTGGCTGACATGGGTTATGCGCCGGGTATTTATGAATTAGCAAAAATGTACGAAGGTGGCTTTGGTGTTACAAAAAACGAACGCAAAGCGGCGGAGTTATTCAAACAAGCGGTTGATTTAAATCTTGCTGATGCCATGTTTTCACTAGCCGTAATGTATAAAGATGGTCGCGGCGTAAAGCAAGACCTGCAAAAAGCAGTTGAACTATTTACCAGTGCTGCCAATAAAGACCTCCCAGCAGCTCAGTTTAACCTAGGTGTCATGTATACTAATGGCGAAGGGGTGATTAAAGATTACCGCGCTGCTTTGAATTGGTACGAGAAAGCCGCGGGCAATAACTTCACTTTGGCACAATTCAATATGGCGTTGATGTACTTCCAAGGCTTAGGTGTGCCAGAAAGTGTTGAAAAGTCCTATATTTGGAACTTGATCGCAGAATGGAATGGCAATCGTGACGCTATGAAGAGCCGCCAGTTAGACGAACAGAAAATGTCGCCTTCTGAGGTTGAAGAGGCTAATCGTAAAGCCAATGTTATTTATGAGCGCATTTTAGCTGGAACGTATATTGCGGAAACTCGACCTGAGTCTTGATCGAGTAATAATCATATAACAAAGCCAGCGCATGCTGGCTTTGTTATATTTAGTTTATCTTCAAACGCTAGCTAGCGTGAGATAGCTGGTAAAGGCGAATACCAATTTGCATTAACACTTGGTCAATTAGGCGGGTTAAATTACTCGCTAACCTTGGTGGCAGTTTCTCATTTATGACTGCATGGTTGCAGGAGGCATAACAATGCAGGTGCAATTGCCGAGAATAACCAAATAGCAAAACTCCCATCGCGTTATCGCAAAATTTCCTCCCCTAAATTAGATCACTTAATTAAGCCGATTGATATAACATGAGTTGTCTCTATTTCCTCATAAACAACCACATCACTGGTTTTAGCAACCAAGCCTTACGCGCCAACAATAAATGTATTCGCCAACCGAGTTTTTGCGACTGCAACACTGTGCGTTTATGGCTGAAAGTTTCCACTCCTTCGCGGCCATGATAATGACCCATGCCTGAGTTACCTATCCCACCAAAAGGCGCGGCTTCTGCTGTCACTTGGAGCAGGGTTTCATTCACGACTAAACTGCCGCTTTGCACTCGTAACCGTACTTGTTCGATATCAAAACGGTCACTACTAAACACATAAGCTGCTAATGGATGGGGATGCTGGCAGACATAATCAATCGCTTCGTCTAGCTGATGATAAGTTATCACCGGCAAAAGTGGACCGAAGATCTCATCTTGCATAATTCGCATTTGCTCATTGACGTCTGTGACTACATGTACTGCCATTTTCCGTGTTTCAGCAGCTAACGCTTGTGGGTGTAACGCCTCAACATTTGCACCTTTGAGTCTGGCATCGCTCAGTAAGCCTTGTAAACGGGCAAACTGGCTATCGTTAATGATGGCTGTTAGCTCTTTGCTATCTGCCCCTGCTTTAAAATACTGAGCGTAGACACGTTTTAAAGCTTGAATAAACGCTAAGTATTGGGTCTCGTGTACCAAGACATAATCGGGCGCTACGCAAATTTGCCCAGCATTTACGGTTTTACCTAAAATAATTGCTGCTGCGGCGCAGTCAAGATCAGCATTGCGGGTCACAATCGCTGGAGATTTACCTCCCAGCTCCAACGTGACGGGCGTCAGATGTTGCGACGCCGCTTGCATCACCTTTTTTCCTACCGTAGTAGAGCCCGTAAAAAACAAATGTGCAAACGGTAGTGCGCTAAAGTGAGCAGCCACTTCAGCTCCGCCTTCAACTACTTTGCACCAAGATTGATGGTTGGCAAAAAGTGTACGCAGGACCTGATTAATTGCAGGTGTAAACTCACTGAGTTTGAGCATGACTCGGTTACCAGCGGCAATTGCGGTGAATGCAGGCAGCAAGGCCAATTGAATGGGGTAATTCCAGGGTGCAATAACCCCAACCACCCCTTTAGGTTGTAACTCTACGCTCAATTTTGAAGGCCACAGCTGCATTCCGGCCGCACGCTTGTGCGGCTTCAACCAACGTTTGAGATGCTTGCAAATATAGTCAAGTTGAGTCACGGTAGGCAGAATATCAGCAAATTCAGTGTCAAAGCGGCTTCGAGAGCCAAAATCTTGATTGGCAGCGCGAATAAGCTCAGGGGTGAGCGTAATAAGGTCTCCCCTAAGCTGCTTTAATAAAGCGATGCGCTCATCAACAATTGGATAGGTATTTCTGGCGAATTCGCCTTGCAGCATTACGAAAGTCTGCTGCAAGTCAAAATTGAGTTCTGTCTGCACTGTGGCGTCCTTAAGCGTTGCAATTTCAAGCATTACAACAATCAATGCTGAAGCTTGGCAATAATTTAACTATAACGCTGCACCCACAAGGTGGCAACTGTACATTGTTGCCACCTCTAGTATCTTTATTCCTTTAAAACCCTAACACCACACGTGCCAATGTCATAGTCACTAATGTAATTAAAGCAATAGCGACTAGATTTAGCGCAAATCCGGCGTTTATCATGTCGCGCATTTTCAATTCCCCAGAACCAAACACTATCGCATTAGGTGGTGTTGCCACTGGCATCATAAACGCGCAACTAGCCGCAATTGCTGCCGGAATAACCCAAACGAGCGGTGTTCCAGTTAGCGATTCCGCCACTGGCCCAAGCAAAGGTAAAAAGCCTGCGGCTGTGGCGGTATTGCTGGTAATTTCGGTGAGGAAAGTGATAAGCCCAGCAACCAACAGCACGCTTAACAGCAGTGGAATTGTGTCAGCATCAGCGAGTAGATGCGCGATATAGTCTGCAAGGCCTGAGGACTTAATCTGTGCCGCGAGCGATAACCCACCACCAAACAACAGTAAAATGCCCCAAGGGACTTTGGCAGCGTGATCCCAATCGAGTAAACGCGGCTGTTGCTCATCACCACTTGGCAACACAAACAATAACAATGCTGCTAAAATCGCGATACCCGTGTCGCTGAGCTCCAAACCGCTCCAATCCGCCAACAAAGGTCTAAACACCCAAGCTATTGCAGCGAAACCAAACACCCAAAGCACGCCTGTTTCAGCTCTACTTATAGTTCCCAATTGACTTAGCTGTTGGCGAAAGACTGACCTAGTATCAACACTTTGCTGTTGCTGGTCCACTTTATACGCAACTTTAGTCAACCAAAACCAAGTAAATAGCAACATCACCAATGACAGCGGTACACCTATCATCATCCACGTTGCAAACCCTATTTCAATTTTGTAGCTATCGGCTAAGTACGCTGCCATTAACGCATTCGGTGGCGTGCCAATCAAAGTGGCAATACCGCCAATGCTCGCACCATAGGCAATCGCCAGTAAGAGCGCTTTAGCAAAGCCACTGGCGTCTGCATGCTGGCCTTTGACTAAATGGATCACCGACAACGCAATAGGTAACATCATCACCGCGGTTGCGGTATTTGACATCCACATAGATAAAAATGCTGTTACGCCCATCATCGCCATGATCTGATAGCTTGGGGTTTGCCCAGCGCGAAGCATAGTATTGAGTGCAATACGTTTATGTAAGCCCCACCGCTCCATTGCAATAGAAAGTAAAAAGCCACCTAGAAAGAGGAAAATTAACGGATGAGCATACGGCGCCGCAACTTTTGCGACAGGCATGATCCCCGCTAATGGCGAGATCACCAAAGGTAATAACGATGTCGCCGGAATTGGTACTACTTCACTCACCCACCAGCTCGCCAGCCAAAATGCCAACGCTGCAGTGCGCCAAGCAGCAACACTCATACCGCCAACAGGGTCAATAATACAGCTCAGCAACATCACCATAGGGCCAAGCCACAGTAGGATCAGTTGGGTCGGGGTAGTTTTTGTTATATTTGTCATTTCTTAACCCTTAAAACAAGTACTTGAGACCAAGCGCCACACTGCTGTCAGAGTCTTGTGGCAAATCAAGTGTGCTCAGCATGATATATAAGTTCGTTTGTTTATCATAGAGATAGTCAAGTCCGAGTGTCCATTGCTCCGCTTTGCCTGAGTGGCGTAATCTGCTGTCGTCACTGGCAAACTGCAGTTTTGGTCGCCATTGGTTATGGGTATAAGACACGCTCGCCACATAACCTTTGCCAAATTTATCGCCACTCAGGTTTTCACTGTCTTGCAACAAAGCGCCAAATTGCCATTGTTGCCACTGCGTAACCGCAACAACTCGCGTTGCTATCAGGTTATTGAGACTATCGGTATGGCTCAGCGCCACATAGTAGGGCTTAGATTTAAGCGCTCGGTCACCATAAATAGCGGTGACCGCAAAACCCGCTTGTTGATTATTGGCATCATCTTTAGGTGCATAGGTCAGCGAGACATTAAAATCCTGCCAAGTTGGTGTGGTATAAGTGAGGGTATCGCCAAGTCTATCTTGACCTGCTAAAACCTGCGCAATATCGCCCTGAGTTTCATTAAATAGGTCAAGCTTACCTTCACTGAACTTAAACCGAGTGTCGTTGCGCCCCGCTACCAAAGTGCCGAATGAACCTCGTAAACCAATGTAGGTATTACGGGCTGCAAATGGCGAATCAGTGTCGTCACTTTCGAACCCTTTAACCTGTACTTCGTATTTGTAGATAAGCTTCAAGTCGCCGCTTAGCGTGTTTGAACCATCAATACCAAGGCGTGAAAAAGGGGCATCAATTTGCGTGCCTTCTTTGGTATAACGCATGAGGCCTTTGTAGGTGTGTGCGAGTTGAATTTCTGCTTTACCGTAGATTTTATACTGAGCCTCAGCCAGCGCAGGCGCCGCACTAAGAAGGATGCCAAGCGCACACGCGCTTTTTCCAAATGAGGTGAGATTACTTGCTGTCATGGATTGGGTCCTGTTTTTATTTAATTATCCACAGCAGACTACGCAAGTTTACGGCCAATAATTATTTTTCATAATTATCAATACATTAAGGTAATTTTTTGTATTTAGAAGGGCTTAAGTGTGTGGATATCCACACACCAAAATTAGCTTTTGTCACTTTCTTCACCCAAGGGGTCTTCAAGAAACATAGTGCGCGACAACCCATACTTGGTCATTTTGTCGTACAGGGTTTTACGGGGTAGTTGCAATAGCGCCATTGCGGCTTTTATATTTCCCTGTGTACGCGCAAGCGCCTCTTCTACTAGGCTTTGCTCATAAAAGCTGACTTTCTCCGCAAGACTAAGTTCATTTGCCACTTGGGTGTTTTGCGGCGTAAATTGTAATGCATTATGTTGACCCAGCAGCACTGAACGTTCAGCAACGTTACGCAGCTCTCGCACATTGCCAGGCCACTGGTATGCCATCAGCTTTTGTAATAACTCAGGGTTCACTGGTTCAAATGGACGATGAAAACGCGTGGCTGCAATCGAGCAAAAATGCTTAAACAGCAAAGCAATATCGCCTTTGCGCTCCCGCAGTGGCGGAATAAGCACTTTAACAAGGTTAAGGCGATAGAACAGATCCGCTCTGAACAAGCCTTGATTGACTAAGCTAAGTAAATCTATTTTAGTTGCGGCGACAATCCGCACATCTAAACTGATCGCATCATTACTGCCAACCGGCGTGACTTTGCGCTCTTCTAACACCCGTAATAATTTCACTTGCAAACTGGGCGACATTGCCTCAATTTCATCAAGAAACACCGTCCCGCCCTGCGCATATTCAAATTTGCCTTGGCGCGATTGAGTCGCGCCAGTATAGGCGCCACTCTTAGCACCAAATAACTCACTTTCAATTAAGTCATGTGGAATTGCACCGCAGTTAATCGCCACAAAGTTGTTGCTACTACGGGCACTTTGGTCATGCAGGTAACGCGCTACCAGCTCTTTGCCCGTGCCTGTTTCGCCTTCTATTAGCACATCTGCTGGAGTATCTATCACGGCATCAAGCAAAGCTACCATTTGGCGCATACATTCAGTTTGCCCCAAAATCCGCACTCCTGGTGCACTACTTGATGCTAGTGAGCGTTTTAATGCGCGGTTTTCCATCACCAATTGGCGTTTTTCTTGCGCACGTTGCAAAGAGTCTAGTAACGCTTCGCTTATCGGCTTTTCAAAAAAGTCGTATGCGCCAGCTTGCATGGCTTTTACCGCGATACCGACATCGCCAAAGCCAGTTAAAAAAATCACCGGTAGTTCAGAGTCAAATTGCTGTACTTGTTTAAGAAATGTCATACCATCCATAGTAGGCATATTGATATCGCACAGTACTACACCGCTAAAACGGCGGTTTAATCGCGATAGCGCAGTATTCGCATCAGCGAAACAAGTAACTTCATAGCCTTCAAGTGACAATAATTGTTGCAAGGCATCACGCACCATTTTCTCGTCATCAATTACATAAATGGCAGGTTGCATCATGACTCCTCACTGCTATGCATTTTACCGCTTAAAGCGATAATAAACTCCGCACCTTGTGTAGGGCGATTATGGGCACTTAAGTTGCCACCAAACGATGCAACTATCTCTTTTGAAATCGATAAACCCAGTCCAAGGCCGTGGCCAGTTTTTGTCGTAACGAAAGGTTCAAAGATACTACCCAGCAAGTGCTGCGAGATACCTACACCTGTATCGGCGACGGTTACCTTCACTTTTTCATCAAACAGTTCAGCACCAATGGTTAAACGTTTTTCGCTTTGCTCTGCCATGGCCTGCGCAGCATTAGTGAACAGGTTTACCAACACTTGTTCAAACCGAAACGGCTCTACCCACACCTCAGTCTCTGGCACAGATACTTCAACCTCAACCCCAGCTTGCTTTAATTCGGGGCCTGTGATCATCAAAGCGTTATCAATTAATGGCCGTAGCGCAACTAATCGCATTTTGTTATCGCCTGATTGGCTAAATTGCTTGAGCTGCGCGACAATTTGATGAACACGAAACACTAAACTTTCAATGATGTCTAAGTTATCACTGACCGCGCTAAACTGGCCTTTACGTAACAAACGCCTGCAGCTGGCAAGGTAAGTATTAATCGCCGACAACGGCTGATTTATTTCATGGTTTATACTGGCACTGAGCTGTCCAATAGTGGCGAGTTTCGCCGCCCGGATCAAAGCATTTTGCGCCTTCTCCAAAGCTTGTGTACGTTCTTCAACTTTATCTTCTAACGCTTGTCGGCGGCTTTGCAAGGCTTGATAACCTTGCCACCGTTTCTGGACCACGTGCCACACCACTCGTAGTATCACTAACAACAAACAAGCAATCCCAATACGCGGCCATTGCTGATACGGCAAGTCACTGACATTGGAGAGAAACACTAACTGCGCCGCAAGTTCAGGCAAAGGGTGTGTGGTGAAATAATAGGCTTGGTGCGCAATGTTGACTTGCTGCGCTTGCCATTGCCAATCTGACGCCTCGGCAACAGCGCTACGATAATGCTGTAACGGCCATTCCGGTTGGCTTGCACCATAAATCAGCCCGTCATCGCCAAGTACCGCAAATTCATTATCATAGCCGGTATTGAGCTTTTCACGATCTTGCTCAAATTTACTGACATTGACCTTTAGCACCACTACCCCGACTTTGTGATTACGTTCGCTCACTACGTGCGAAAAGTAAAAGCCGCGCGCTTTTGAGCGGATCCCCACGGCAAATTCAAGTGCGCTGCCATGCCCGATTGCGTCGATAAAGTAACGGCGAAAAGCAAAATTGTTACCTATATATGAGTAATCTTTGGACCAATTACTGCTCGCAATTACATCACCTTTGGCATCTAATAAATACACATCGGATGCGCCAGAAGCTCGTTGTACATCTTGCAAATAGATATTTAAGTCGGTGTACGCAGTAGACTGTGCCTGAGCACTAAGAAATGCCGCTTTAAGTGCAGGATTCTCACTGACCAGTTTGGGGATAGCAGCAAAGCGGGCAAATTCACTGTCAAAGTACGCAAACAATTGCTGCCCTTGAGATTTAACTTGTTCATAGCGATAAGCACGGTCTTGCTGTAAACCGGCCACATATACCACACTCAAACAAACCAAAAGTAACAAGAGTTGCAGCAGCCACTGCACAAATGTTTGACCACGAGCAGCCACTACATAGCTTTGCTGAACCATAGACTTAGCTCTTAAAAAAATTGCGTTCAGTATAAAGCTTTATCCCTAGAAGCCAAACACCCAAGCGGCAATCGTTACCGTAAGCGAGCTTATCACCGTAATCGCCAGCAAATTCATGGCAAACCCTGCCCTGACCATGTCGCGGATCTCAATACGATTTGAGCCAAATACAATCGCATTGGGTGGTGTTGCTACTGGCATCATAAATGCGCAGCTCGCTGCCATTGCAGCTGGGATAACCCACACTAATGGAGAACCGGCAACTTGCTCTGCAACGGGCGCCAGTAAAGGTAAAAAGCCAGCCGCAGTGGCAGTATTGCTGGTCAGCTCGGTCAAAAAAGTGATGAGTGCAGTAACTAAAATAACCCCTAACACAATGGGAATAATGCTGGCACCTGAGAGCAGCACTGCAATGTATTCAGCAAGACCCGATTTTTTAATTTGAGCCGCAAGGGCAAGACCACCGCCAAATAGCAGTAAAATACCCCAAGGTACAGCACCCGCCGCCTGCCAATCCATCACGCGTTGCACGCCAGCCTTTTCGGCGGGCAATACAAACAGCATCACGCCAGCGGCGATCGCAATCCCCGTATCTGTGATTTGTAACCCCGTCCATTGCACCAGTAAAGGTCTAATCACCCAAGCCAGTGCAGCAAAGACAAACACCAACAGCACTTGACGCTCAGCGTAGCGCAATGGACCGAGCTCTTTAAGTTGAGCTTTAAACAATGCTGTACCAGCGCAGTTTTGCTCCATCGCGCCTAACTTAAATGCGCAGCGCGTTAACCACCACCAGCCGCCTAACACCAATACCACACTAAATGGGATACCAATTGCCATCCACTGTGCAAAGCCAATTTTAATTTGGTAGTTATCCCAAAGGAAAGCCACCATCAACGCATTAGGCGCAGTACCTATGATAGTTGCTACACCGCCAATACTCGCGCTGTACGCCACACCAAGCAGTAGCGCACGACTATAGTTACTCACGTCGGTGCCGCGCTGCTCTAAGACATGAATAACCGACAACGCAATCGGTAACATCATAAGCGTGGTCGCGGTATTATTGATCCACATGGATAATCCCGCGCTAACCGCCATCATGGCGAGGATTTGACGGTCAGGTCGAGAGCCGCTGCGACTTATAGTATGAAGTGCAATACGTTGGTGCAAGGACCATTTTTCCATTGCAATAGAGATTAAAAAGCCACCTAAAAACAAAAAGATCAATGGATGGGCGTAGCTACTGGTGACATTGCCTACAACGTTCAGATCTGCCAATGGCAATACCACAATCGGTAGCATAGAAGTCACAGGAATGGGGGTGCACTCACTTATCCACCACACTGCCATCCATAATGCCAAACCTGTGGTATACCAAGCTTCAACAGGCATTTGAGCCGGTGCTGGCAACAACCAAGTAGTAACAAACAGCAATGGCCCTAGCCACAACCACAGAGCAGAAAAACGGCGCGGAGATTGAGATCCCGTCATTGTTATTATTCCTTTACCTATTAAAAAAATCGGCCTGTTCAGGCCAATTGTAGGAGTCTTTAATCGTTAGTTTAGAGTCGGTATGTGTATTCCAAACGCAGCTGTCGACCAGCGCCCGGCATAGCACCATCAAGCAACCTAGGTTCAAATACATAATATTGTTTATCAAGCATATTTTGCACTTTGATAGCCACTTGCTGACGGTCATCAAACTGCCAAATTGCAGAGCCGCCGAGCAATAGGTAAGCAGATTGCGTAAAGTCGACCTCAACCCCCGGCACCATCACAGTATCACGCCAATTGGCATTCAAACTGAGTTGCAGCGTACCCAGCTGGTGCTTCCAAGCAGCAACAGCAAAACGCTTAAAGCTTGGGTTTAAAGGCTCATCGAATAGTTGCGTATAACCAAACTCAAACCAGCTTTGTTCTGTAAGAGTTACATTGCCGTTTGCCTCAAGCCCTTTCATGCTAGTGCTAAACGCATTTTCAAAACGAAACCTTGAACCTACCTCATCAATCGGAATGAGATTAATAAAATCACTTAAATCGTTATTAAATAATACCGCATCCAGCTGCACCGTTTTCGTCTGCCAGTGCCAAACCAATTCAGTGGTTTTTATCGATTCAGCAGTGAGGTTGGGATTCCCAACGGTGACATCATCGTTGGAATACAACTCGTTACTCACAGGTGAGCGAAACGACTCACCGTATTGCAGTTTGAGCGTTTGTTCAGGAGAAAGTGCCGCCACCAGCGCAATCCGTGGTGAAATTTTAGCGTCAATATCGGCAACATGGTCATAACGCGCACCAACAAACACAGTTAAAGCATCGTTAACCTGATACTTCATTTGCGCGTAGACGGCCTCAGAATTAAAACGCGCTTCAAGCGCATCAAACTGCGGATAATCTTGCTTTGTTACTATGTCATCAAGATAAAACTGCGGCAGCAATTCAACTTCTTTACTACTGTGATTAAAGTAGCTGGTGCGGATACTGGCGTTATCTTGTTTGGCACGGGAAATTTCAGCACCAAAATTGAATGTCGCAGCACCGTGAAAATAGACGGCGTCAGTAGTTAAATTAAGATCACTTGAATGCCAAGCTGGTCCCACAAAAAAATCACCGCCACCCAACACATCACCAGGTATAATCAAGCCGGCACTGACAATTTCATGACTGACTTTATAAAGCCGAGAAGAGACTTGCCAAGTCTCATCTTTTAGCCATTGATATTCAACACTTAAAGCCCTGTTTTGGCTGTGATGTTGATTATGTGGGCTTACCCCTGCCAGATTAATAAAGCCATTGAGGTGAACATCATTTTGTCGATATTCAATTTGCCAACGGTGAAATGCAGCACCAAGCTCGACAAATTGACTGAGTAACGGATCTTTGACTTGGCCATCGAAATACGGCTCACCAGCTTGCTGTTGCCACGCAACATTGGCGAATACCGATAGGTCGCCAGAAAGCTTTACACTTAGGCTGGTAGAGAGTTGCTGATGTCCGTGTTCACCAATGCCAACAACCACTTCATTGGCTGCTTGCTTGGTCACAACATTCATCACACCTAGAAACGCATTACTGCCATACAGCGCAGAACCCGGTCCGCGAATAAACTCGACTCGTTCAACTATTTCAACTGGGATAAAAGGTGTATAAACCGACGCTTTACCGAAGGAAGATTCATTTAGTCGCTGGCCATTAATCATCACTAGTACATTGCCGCTATCTAAATAAACGCCACGAGTATGTTCTTTTGGTACTGCACCAACCCAATCACCTCGGGTCATTTGAAAACCGGGCACAAAGTTCATCAGTTCGTAGGCATTTTTTACCCCTAGTAGGGCAATATGGCGCTTATTAAAAACTGTAATTGATGAGGGTACAGAGGTACGGGTTTCATCGGTTTTAGTAGCAAGATCTATGTTAACGTCTAACAACTCTTCAAAACTCAGCTCAAAGAGCTCAGCCGACGAGCCTGATGATTCTGAACTAGCCAAAGCAGAGCCAAAGCAACCCAAAGTCCCAAGTAGAAACAAAATAACTACGCGCATAGACCTCTCATACGACACCCACAAACTTGACTATACCCCGCCCACTTGCAGCTGTAACTGTGATGGCTGCGTCCTCTCACCCCAATTACTTAGAAGACCTAAGTTTATGGGAGTTATTCACCTACCGCCTATCTACAACTTCAAGTAGCCTGCATATAAGTTATCAGCGTGATTGTATCACAAAATTGATTCACATAATCTAGATCAAAAGTTGTAACTAGCTGATTAAAGTTGACCTAAAAAATCGTCATTCTGTTTAAAAAGTTACGATACACACGTCTAGTAACGTAAAGTCATTGTTTTATACAATTATTCATACTCAGTTAAAGCATAATGTTAAGTGACAAATAAGCCAAATTTTAATCGTGTTGAACAGTTACAAAGATAGCAACAAATTGAGGGGAAAATATGAACGCAGAATAATTTTGCTCAAACCAGTTCAAGGTACAGGAAGACACAATTGAGCCAATCCCGCTGAGAATTAGCACGCCATACTCTGTTAATTAGGTGAGTCAACAGCAAACAGGCTGCAGCTTTTTGTAGATTGGTATGAGCGTCAGCACTGCATCAAAACGGACACAGTGCTGGTTAACGCGCTTAAGTTAGTGAAGCAGCAACGGCCTTTCTCGCTTGGTAAAACTTAAACAAACCGATTAATGAGGCTGCGATCCAGAACAACTCAATCACAAAGCTCGCCAAATTGAAGTTGTAGCAAAGACTGATCAATAGCAGGATAGCCCCCGTCAAGTTCATGATGTTATACACTAAACCTGTGGGTTTCACTTTGTTAAGTTGTAGCAAAAAGAACGCACCAACGACTAAAAAAGTACCTGTCATACCAATAATATCAAACAACAACGCAATCATGTTTTTGTCCTAAACAATGCCGATAACCCAAACACGCTGGCCCTATCCATGGGGAGGGTCACTTTCACTCGTTGAAACAGCAAACCTGCTTATGTTAGCAGGCTTGGAATAGTGAAACAGGATTTATGTCCGCTTTTGCTATTTACACAAATCCACATGGACAAATGGCGACCATTTTACCACCAAGGCACTCACTATGGCCGATGAAACTTATTCTATTTGTTAGCTTAATAAACCTAATACTAAGCCTATCAATAAAAACTGGCAGATATGGTAACCCGCATTAATTAGGAACAGTTTGAGCGGCCGTTGTTCAAACAAATAGCTGATCCCCATCGCCGCACTAACCCAAGTGAGACCTATTACAAGGCCTGTTAACACCGCTTCGCCCAGCACAGGCTTAGGCCCTAAAACCAGCGCAAAAAATACCGTAGCAATTAAGGTCAGCACAATTGCCCCGGCAAAAGTTACCTTCATATTGGCTTGCTGCACATCTAGTTCAGTTAATCCGCACCCTTCCATCCATGCTTTGCCAAAGAGTAGCGGCGAATACCACAGTCCCCCGAGTACAAATGAGCTGGCAGCGGCAACACACACGGCCAAAATATTGATGTGTCCAAAGTCCACGCCATTCTCCATCCGTTACTTTTGTTTGAATTTAGTCAATAAAAGTTAAGACAGCAATAACATCACGATGAATTTCAAGGGAGCTAACCCGCTACTTAGCCACTGGCTTTTTTTGTAATTTACGCTGTAACGTTCGCCGATGCATATTCAGCTGGCGTGCAGTCTGCGAGATATTGCCGTGATTTGCTTGGAGTGCGCGTTGAATATGCTCCCACTCTAAGCGCTCAGGCGACATTAGATCGTGTACCTCTAATTTTCCTTGATGTAGCTCCTGCTCACCTTGCAGTGCTTTGATAATAGTTTGTAAATCAGCAGGTTTGGTAAGATAGTCGTCCGCGCCTTTACGTATGGCCTCTACCGCGGTCGCGATACTGCCATAGCCAGTCAATATCACAATCCTCACCTCTGGCAAGGCAGCGCGTAAGGCGGGTAAACTCATAAGTGAGGTGGTTTGCGCCAGTTTCATATCAAGCAATAAAGCATCCGGAGCAAGGGCAACAATCTTTTCAAAATGAAAGCTAATATCATGAAAGATAACCACCTCAAACGCATGCTTCGCCAATCTTCGCGCCAGCGTATTGGCTAACGCGATATCGTCTTCAATGATCACCAGTTTTTGCATTATTTCTGCTCCTTAAGCTGAGCTGGCAAACGCACCGAAACTTGGGCGCCGGTGGCTAAATTGGCGATGGTAAAACTCCCCCCTAGGCGATTGAGTGTCGCATGGGTCAATAGTAACCCCAAACCAAATCCATACTGACTACTTTGCGGTTTATTTCCCACCTGCTGTAATTGCTCAGCACTTAAGCCTGTACCAAAATCTTCCACCTGTAATAGCCATTGATTGTTTTGCATTTGACTGCGCAGTAGCAACTTTGGCACATTGTTATCCTTGGACGCCCTCGCGCCATTATTCACAATATTGTGAAGCGCTGGCAGCAACATAGGGTCGTAATCGAGTTCTACAGCGGGCACTTTATCAACAACTTGTACTGCGATGGCTGGGTATTCAAGTAGCAACAACTCTTGAAGCTGAGCTAAAACCGCGTGGTGAGTTATCTTGGCTTGATGCTTTTGTCCTTGCAGCAGCTGACTTTGGTGACGAAATTGTTCGAGTAATTGTTGGCATTGTGCCAGTGGCTCGGCAAATTCCTTGATAAGTGAGGAATCAGGCAACTCTTCTTGAAATTCCTCGTAGAGCAAATGTAAATTTGCTAACGGCGTTGCCAGCTGATGTGCAACTTGCGCGGCACTTGCACCAAGTGCCATCACTTGTTCATCATGCAACTGACGCTCTCGCGCTTTCGCTAAGCTGCGCTCTTTGCTAGCAATTTTTTCGGCAAGCGCCGTTACAACCCACACAATGATAGCCGCACTGAATACAAAGTTGACCCACATTGCTTGGAAATGCCCAGTCATATCATGATGATGGGCTTGGCTCGGTAAACGCCATAGCAGCCACGAATAACTCAACACCGCGAGTACTGCGATAAACAAAGCATAACGACGCCGCAATGTAATTGCGGCAATCACTATAGGTAGTATCAGCAAGGAGACAAAGGCATTGCTCGCACCGCCGGTAAATCCTAACAACAAGGTCAGCAATACTACGTCAGCGGCCAATTGCATTATCATCCCAGCGACGTCTGCCTCGCTTTGCTTGCGATACGCATACACACTAGCGAGTTGAAATAACGAGGCTATCGCAATGACACCCAATGCTGGGAGCATATCTACTTGAGACTGCAACCAATATTGACTGAAAATTACCGCCAGTAACTGAGCCACAATAGCTAAAGTGCGTAGTAGCAACAAACGGCCTATGGTCGAATTAGGAGAAAAGGCTAGCATAAAGTTCTGATTAGCTAAAAAACACCACTATACCCGAGAAGTGACATTGCAGGGTTATTTCAAGTCAAAAACCATCGTTTCGATGGTTTTCGTAAAATTAATCGTTCAAATTAAGTGTAAAAGCCGGACACGGTGTGCCTTGGTGGAAGTACAATTGCCAACGTCCCTCTTTAAAACGCCACAATGACATTCGCATCGAAAAATGAAATTCAGCCCGTGCACTGGCGCGATACGCAGCGCGATAACTTACTTGCGCCACTTCTTCTGCCACCATACGGCCTGTAAATTGTTGATTATAAAACTGTGGCACACGTTCTTTGGGTAACCGCGTCAAGACGTGGTGCTTATTAAAGGCTAAACCATTGGCTGAGATTTCATAAAACTCATCGTCCAACAACGCGCTTAGCGCCTCAACCGAGGAGCGAATTTCAGGTTCTAGTAATTGCCTTTCTAGCTCGATTAAGTGCGTTAGCAATTGCGCAGTAATTTTACTTTGCACACTTGGCCTTTTATATTAAATACTTAAATAACCATACGGTAGACTATTGTTACGTAGCTAGCAAGACAATCCCGCTGCGGTTTTCTGGCATTTTTTTGCCAACTTTGTTATAACTGCGCGACTACCGATACTGGTCGGACAACCTGAAGAGAACACGATGAAGTATGCCCAGATCACAGGTTGGGGTAAATGTTTACCTCCAGCCAACATAAATAATGACGAAATCAGTACGATTGTCGAAACCAATGATGAATGGATCACGACCCGAACTGGGATAAAAAACCGCCGCGTCAGCCACGTATCTACAGCAGAGCTTGCCACACTCGCAGCTAAGCGCGCATTAGCTTGTGCTGGAATTGAAGGCAAAGAGCTAGATTTAGTATTGCTCGCCACTTGTACACCTTCCACTATGGTGGCCAATACGGCTTCATTGGTGCAAAAGAACCTTGGTGCGGTCGGCGCAGCCGCGTGTGATACCAACGCAGCCTGTTCTGGTTTTTTATATGCGCTGCAACTGGCAACTGCGCAAATTCGTGCTGGACTCATCAAAAAAGCTGTGGTTATTGCGGCTGAACGTATGACTTGGTATGTAAACTGGGCGAAACGAGACAGCGCTGTGCTATTTGGCGATGGTGCGGGTGCTGTGGTACTCGAAGCCAGTGATACACCAAGTGGCTTACTGGCGAGTAAAATTGGCTGCGACAGCGAAGACCGCAATATTTTACATATTGCCAACTACGGAACTGATCAAGACAAATACATCGCAACAGGCCCATCAGATCTGCTCTTTGAGGGTCGTGAGATTTTCAAACGCGCAGTAAAAGGCATGAGTGAAGCCTGTGATGATGTGCTGAGCCAAGCAAATTTGCAACTTGATGACATCAACGTATTGGTGCCACATCAAGCTAATTTACGCATCATTCAAGCCATTCAGCAGCGTTTACAGATTGCCGATGACAAAGTGATGGTCAATATTGACCAATACGGCAACACCTCAGCAGCGACCATAGCGATTGCTCTATGTGAAGCGGTTGAAAAAGGCTTGATCACCCCTAACGCTAACATCATGTCTGCAGCATTTGGCGCTGGCTTAACTTGGGCAGCAAGCTACATCAAGTGGGGTCCTCGCGTAACGCCCTTGGCTGAATGCCTCGAAGAGCTCCCATCTTGTGAAAAGACCGGTTTAGAATTAATTGCGCCTGCCGTTGCGGCCTGTCAATTAGTTAATACTCAAGACTAATCAGCAAAAAGTGTAGCTGAGTGCTCTTTTGGCTGTCCCTGATTGAATGCTATCATAGTCTTTTCAATCAGGGCGCCGTTAGGAGTACGTTATGTCGCAGCCTTATCAAGATTTACTTCAGCTTGAGCCAAAACCAGTTTGGCAATTTTTTAGCGAAATTTGCAGTTTCCCGCACCCATCCAAACACGAAGAAGCACTTGCTCAACATATTATCGCCTTTGCCAATGCCAAAGGGCTCAGTGTAGTACGTGATAAAGTCGGCAATGTTATTATTAAAAAGCCAGCTACCGTAGGCATGGAAGACCGTCAAACTGTCGCTCTGCAAGCACATATCGACATGGTGCCGCAAAAAAATGACGACACCGACCACGATTTCACCAAAGATCCTATCCGTGCCTATGTTGACGGCGAGTGGGTAACTGCCACAGGTACAACGCTTGGCGCAGACAATGGCATTGGCATGGCCGCGTGTCTTGCCGTGCTTGCTGCCGACGATATTCCCCACGGCCCGCTGGAAGTCTTGCTAACTATAGATGAAGAAGCCGGTATGACAGGTGCATTTGGTTTAGAAGCAGGTTACCTCGATGCCACCATTTTGCTTAATACTGACTCTGAGCAAGAAGGCGAGATTTACATGGGCTGCGCTGGTGGTATTGACGCCGCATTCAAGCTGCCAATTCAACGTCAGTCTGCAACAGCAACGCAGTTACAGCCAGTAAAATTAGCACTGAAAGGACTCCGCGGTGGCCATTCTGGGGTAGATATTCATACCGGACGCGGCAATGCAAACAAACTCTTAGCACGCTTTTTAACTCACAGTGAGATCGCTGCAAAGCTTCAGTTAGTCAGCATTTCTGGAGGTACGCTGCGCAATGCTATTCCGCGTGAAGCCTATGCAACTGTGCTGGTCAGTAGCCAAGACCGCGATGCTCTACAAGCTGCAATAACTGACTATCTCACCACCTTGAATCATGAGTTAGGTGCCGTTGAGAAAAACATTCAGTTTAGCCAAACTGACGTTACCTGTGATGAGCCAGCTATGACATGCGACAGCCAACGCACTGTTTTAGCGCTGATGAACAGCTGTATTAACGGCGTGATCCGAATGAGCGATGATATTCCGGGCGTAGTAGAAACCTCATTAAACATGGGGGTAGTGACAACCGCGAACGATCACGTACAAATGTTATGCTTAGTGCGCTCTTTAATTGATTCTGGTCGCAGTGATGTCGTCGGTATGCTGAACTCGCTTGCTCACCTAGCGGGTGCTGAAGTGGTATTCTCAGGTGCCTATCCAGGTTGGAAACCAGATCCAGAGTCAAAAGTGTTGCACATATTCCGCGATATGTACGAACAAACTTATGGCGAAAAGCCACACATAATGGTTATTCACGCTGGTTTAGAATGCGGCTTGTTTAAAGAGCCGTATCCTAACATGGATATGATAAGCTTTGGCCCAACTATTAAGTTCCCGCATTCACCAGAAGAAAAGGTAAATATTGCTTCTGTAGGACTGTTTTGGCAGCAACTGTGCGGTATTTTGGCGCATATCCCACGGCGCTAAACAATTGTACTTTTAAGACGGCAAAACATAACAAAGGCGCCTAAGCGCCTTTGTTATTTGTAGAATAAAAACTGTCGCTAAGCACTATAACGAGCTTGCAAGTAACTGAACATGGCACGCAGGCCAAGCGCCTCTCCACCTACCGGACGACCAGGTAGAGGTCTGAGATTCCACGCCATCACGTCAAAGTGCAGCCAAGGTGTGGTTTTAGCATCCACGAATTCTTGTAGATACAGCGCCGCAGTAATAGCACCACCAAATGGCGTCGAACCGCAGTTGGCAATATCCGCCACATCACTTTTAAACAAGGCTTTGTATTGATTGAACAGCGGTAATTGCCACACCGGATCTTGCAGTGCTTCACCAGCAGCAATGAGGTCCGCCGCAACTTGCTTGTCACTACTGAAAAAGCCCGGCAGTTCAGTACCTAAAGCAATTCGACAGGCGCCAGTTAAAGTAGCAAAATCCACTAATAGATCAGGCTGTTCGGTTTGCGCTTCAGCCAATGCGTCACACAACACTAACCGACCTTCAGCATCGGTATTGTCAATTTCAACCGTTAAACCTTTACGTGTTTTAACTACATCACCCGGTCTAAAAGCATTTTTCGACACCGCATTTTCAACCGCAGGCACTAACACCCGTAGCCTCACGTTGAGATTTGCCGCCATGACCATTTGCGCTAAAGCAATCACGTGAGCCGCCCCGCCCATGTCCTTCTTCATATTGCGCATACCCGCTGCAGGTTTTAGGTCTAAGCCGCCAGAATCAAAACACACTCCTTTACCCACTAGTGTCAGTTTAGGTGCATTCTCGTCACCCCAACGTAAGTCTAACAAGCGCGGTTTATTGTCACTGGCGCGGCCAACTAAGTGAATAGTTGGGTAATTGTGTTCAAGTAACTCATCACCGATTAACTGGCTAAATTGACCACCAAAACGCTCCGCTAATTCTTCCATGGTTTCGGCCAAATGCTGCGGCATCATATCTGCGGCTGGTGTATTAATCAGATCTCGGGCTAAATTGATGGCATCGACGGTTTGCTGTAAACGGACCAAACATGCTTCATCTGCCACTACTAACTTAGCTTCAAAAGCTTCCAGTGATTTATATGCGCTAAATTGATAAGCACCTAGTAAAAAACCCAACGCGCTACGTTCGACAAAAGCGGGGTCGCCTTGAAACTGATACAGCCCTTTAGGTAAAGCTGCGGCTAAATCACCGGCAACCCAGAGGTCGTCTAAAGTATCAGTCAGCACCACAACCTTAGCTAGGCTACCATCTTGCGCTGGGATCAATAACTGTTTTTGCTTTTTAACGTTAAAGTTTGTTGCCCAGCTTTGCACAAACTGGTCTTGCTGCCCAAACCAAGCATTGAAGCCATCCTTTTGTACAAATTCAACTGGGGTTGGTGTCAACTCAGCGCTGGGTGAAACTAAATACTGACTCATGAAATCCTCATTTGAGTACGTTAGATTAGCCACAGCATATCAAAAAAAGTATCGCTAAGAGAAGGCCGTATCGATGCAATTCATGCAAGTTACGAACGACAAGGTAAGGTGGTTAGTTTTTGTTTAATTCAACGCAACTGCGCAAAAGTTAATCAACATTCTTTTTGGTAGCTTCACTACGTATACGATTCTTTGGCTTATTAAAATTGAAAGAACTGGGCAACACATCAACCCCAAGCCATTGACCCAACTTAACTATGATAGGGATAGTGATAGGCGCAAAAGGTAATACCGCAAAAACCCCAAGACCTAAGCCTTTTAATAAATCAAAAAACTGAGCGTTGGCAATTTTAAGCTCTCGAGGTTTGGCTTGACCTACGGTATATCGCCTGTAGATATCCAACATTACCTTAGTCTCATCACGTTCTTGTCGTAGCGCAAATTTTAGCGCTATCAACGAGCGGCGCAGCTTAAGCTGTTGACGCCGCTTAGAGATCCGCACCACTCTAATAGGGGCTTTATGTATCATTCGATAGATTCGCATGTTTGAGTCGCGGAAAGTCCTAAAGGCAATTAGTCATATTGTAGCAAATGCTACATCACAAAACTATTTGTCTAAAGTCGCATTTTACTCACTTTAGAGCAGCCATTTGGGTGAAATAAGCCGCTCTATTTTTTAAATAAAATAAATGCACTTTCGAATTTGCGCTCCTTCAAGATTATTCTATGCTCAAAATACCGTTTTTAATTGAACACCAAATGAACTGGATAGAATTGGATAAAATTTGCGCCAAGGAATAGAAAATTCTAAATTTGCGTGCAAAAAGCGTAATTTAGTGATTGCACAGCTTGTTAACTGTGTGTATAAGATTACGGCGAGCGCACCAGAATTTTCACTTTGCGCTTTCAGTATGACAACAAATACAACTGGGGAAAACAGGATGAAACATAATATTAGTAAGTTGCAACGTGCGATAAGTTTTGCACTTGCATCCACTGCAACTATTGGACTTTACGCAACAACAGCGCAAGCAGAAGAAGATGCTAACGCAAAAGATATCGAAAAGATTGCGGTAGTTGGTTCACGTGCAGCACCTCGTTCAGTAGGCGACTCACCAGTCCCTATTGATATCATTGGTGGCGAAGAGCTTGGCAAAACTGGCAGCAATGACATGCTAGAAATGCTTAAAGGTTCAGTACCGTCTTTAAACGTGCACCAAAACCCGATTAGTGATGCTGCATCATTGATCCGCCCTGCAAACTTACGTGGTTTGCCCGCAGACAGCACATTAGTGTTATTAAACGGTAAGCGTCGCCACCGTGCATCGGTTATCGCGTTCCTTGGTGGTGGCATCAACGATGGTGCACAAGGCCCAGATATTTCAGTGATCCCAGGTGTTGCAATGAAGCAAGTTGAAGTACTTCGTGACGGCGCAGCTGCACAGTACGGCTCTGATGCGATTGCTGGGGTAATCAACTTTGTGCTTAAAGATTCATCAGAAGGCGGCAGCATTTCCATCAAACAAGGTGAGTACTACGAAGGTGACGGCGATACGACCACCATCGAAGGTAACATTGGTTTACCATTCACCAATTCAGGTTTTGCGAACCTAAGTTTCCAATACAAAGATGCTGATGCAACCAGCCGCAGCCGTCAGCGCCCTGATGCTGCTTACTATGCTGCTGCAGGCGTGCCAGGCGTAGCAAACCCAGCACAGATCTGGGGTGCACCTGAAATTAAAGATGACATCACGTTATTCGGTAACGTAGGTCTCGAGTTAGATAACAACACCAACTTCTATATGTTCGGTAACTACTCAGAGCGCGACGTGAAAGGCGGTTTCTACTACCGTAACCCGCAAACTCGTCCAGGGGTTTATTCGAACGATGACGGCAAAACGCTGTTAGTTGCAGATTTAGACGGTGAAGGTGGCATCAGCTGTCCTACTGTCAACCTCACCTTTGTTGATGCTAACGGTGACACCCAACGTATTTGGGACGTGAACAACATCGCAGCTTATCAACAAATCGCTGCTGATACGGACGTAGGCCGTAACTGTTTCGCATTTAACGAGATTATTCCAGCCGGTTTCACGCCTAACTTTGGCGGTAATATCACAGATACCTCATTAACTATGGGCGTAAAAGGTGAGCTGCAATCTGGCTTCCTAGCGGGCGCTTACTACGATGTGAGCGGCTCGGTTGGTCGTAACGAAGCGCGCTTCTTTATCTATAACACCATCAACGCCTCTATGGGTGCAGATAGCCCACGTGATTTCAGCCCAGGTAAATATATCCAGCTTGAAAAGAACTTCAACTTAGACCTTTCAAAAACCTATGATTGGGGCCTAGCATATGAAGCAAACGTTGCTGGTGGTCTTGAGTGGCACGAAGAAACGTTCGAAGTATTATCTGGCGATGAAGCATCGTTTATGGTTGGCCCATTATATGAGCAAGGGTTTGGTATCGGTTCAAACGGTTTCCCTGGTTTCAAACCGTCTGATGCAGGTGAATATACGCGCCGTAACTATGCAGCATACCTTGACATAGAAACGCCATTTACTGAGCAATTCTTAATGGGGTGGGCGCTACGTTTTGAAGATTATGACACGTTCGGTTCAACCACTAACTACAAAGTGACCGCGCAATTCGAAGCAACGGACACCTTGTCACTACGTGGTTCAGTAAGTACGGGCTTCCGCGCACCAACCGTAGGTCAAGCGAACGTAAGTAACGTACAAACAAACCTAAGTTCAGGCGTGTTGGTTGACTCAGCACTACTTCCACCAACTAACCCAATTTCAGTTCAACTTGGTGGTAAAGAGCTACAACCAGAAGAATCACAAAGCTACACTGTAGGTGCTGTGTATCAAAACGATGGTTTCTTCTTCACCATTGACTACTACAACATTCAAGTGGAAGACCGTATTAGCCAATCAGACAAAATTGAACTTTCTGCTGCAGATAAAGCAATTCTTAAAGCAGCCGGTGTACCAAACGTAGATGGCCTTGCACAAGTCAGCTTCTTTACAAACGACTTTGATACCACAACCCAAGGTATCGATGTAGTAGCTAACTACTCAATGGACCTTCTTGGTGGTTACGGTACGTTTGCACTCGCGTACAACTGGAACGACACCAAAGTAGACAAGTTCTCTGACATCACTGGCTTATTTAAAGTACAACGTCTTGAGGAAGACTTACCAAACCACCGTGCAACTGTAACTTGGTCACAACAGTGGGATAAAATCTCTGGTTTTGTGCGCGCCAATTACTTCGGTGAGTACCAAGGTGTTCACGTAGATTACGACGCAACGGCCAAAATGGCAGATGCAGTAGTTACTTTCGATGCTGAGTTAACTTACTTCGTTACCGAAGCAATCAGCCTATCAGCTGGTGCTCAGAACATTTTCGACGAAGACGCAGAGAAACTCGATTTTGAACGCACTACCGGTATCCCTAACAACAACTGGGGTGGTAAATACTACGAGACTTCACCAATGGGTATCAATGGTGGCTTCTACTACGTAAAAGCAACTTACACATTCTAATTCTGTATAAGTAGTTAATAAGGCGAAATGGCGACGACATTTCGCCTTTTTTATTTTATAGTTAGGAAAAAATCAGCCAAATCTAAGATGTTATTACTACAAAGGGCGAATGAACTGTTAGCCGAGAATAAACTCAAAGAAGCAGAGTTTATGTTTAAAGCCGTACTCAAGGAGTCGCCAGATAATGGCAGTGCGTTGTTTGGCCTAGGCCGTATCGCGATGCGCTTAAAGCAATATGATCACGCCATCTACTTTCTTAAGCTTGCCTGCAATCATTTACCAAAAATGCTCGAACCACTTTGGGCATTAGCGGACGCCTTCACCGCTGTAGGCTCTGCTGTCGATACTAAAACTGTGCTGGAGTACGCCATTAGCATTGCCAAACACAATGCTGAAACACACTACTATCTAGGTCAATTTTATTTAGACCATGGTTTTATTAAAGAAGCTACACAAACTTTCCGCAATGGCCTAAGTTGCCCTCCTGGCCCAGTTACCGCATACATGCTATTCGAGCTGTCACAGCTAGACACGCCTGCACAACTAGAAAAACAACTGCCACTGTTGCACGAGCTGGTACAGCAGTATGAAAATAAACCTCTGCGAATAGTGCTCTACTACGCCCTCGCAAACAGCCTACATCACATTAAAGATTTCAAACAAGCATTTGACTATTATGTATTGGCAAATCAAACTCAGCGCGAGCTTTGTCAATTTCACACAGCGCAAATGCTACCATTTTTCACTGATCTTAAAGCGCGTTGTGACAGTAAGTTTTTTACTACCAATCGTGACCGCGTTGCTGCAACTTTTACTCCAGTATTCATCGTGGGTCTGCCAAGAATGGGCTCAACTCTCCTTGAGCAAATGTTGATAGCGCACAGCCAAATTGGCTCTTTAGGCGAAAATACCATTATCAGCGACGCGATTGTGCCGTTTCTTGAACAGCGCGTAAATAAGCCGTTCCCACTGTGCCTGCACGACCTCAGTACCTCAGTATTAGATCACTGTCGTGAGTTATACACAGATGAGATCCGCCGCAACCGCCTAGATAAGCCTTACATAATCAACAAATTACCGGCCAATTTTCAAAATATTGGGATCATCCATAAAATGTTCCCTGATGCGCGTTTTATTCACGTCACGCGAGAGCGTATGGCCAATGCATGGTCAGTATTTAGCAATTTTTTTGCTGCAGATGAACCGTACTTTTGCGATGCCAACGAGTTTCAGCAATATGCAGATATGGTAGATGATACCTTGGCGCATTTTAAAAGCTGTATCCCACGCAATATGTTCACAGTCAGCTACGAAGATTTAGTCGCAGATCCCGAAAAATGGCTAAAGCAGGTTTTAAGCTTTCTCGATCAGCGTTTTGAGCCAGAATGTTTAGAGTTTTACAAAGGTAAGCGCTTGGTACATACGCTCAGTAAAGCGCAAGTCAGGAAACCCATCAGTAAGCGACCTATAACAGCGTGGCAGGCCTATGAAAAGCCGTTTAAAGGTTTACTGACTGACTACGAGCAAAGCAAAGCTCAACAAAATGACCATAAACTAGCCTAACCTGTGTGGTTAGGCAAAGTTTGCTGTGTGTTTTGAGTCATACTTAGCAAACCATGCCAGCAAGTCTTGAAACTGATCTTGGTGAGATTTTGGGTGAGTAAGCATATCAATGTGTCCGTAATCATGGCTATGTCCATGGCGCTTACCATATATGCGGATCTCTTGTGTGCCTTTCCCAGACTCAGCCATAAACTTCTCAATATCAATAGGCTGGGCTAGTGCTTTATCTTTAATGCCCGCAATGTGTAAAATTGGCGGCAGTGCTAAGTCACGCAGGGCTGCACTATAGTCAAAGCCATCGTCAGAGTCGACCCAAGGTTTACGTTTCGCCCACTCCATACTCTGGCGATGAGATTTAACCGTTTCATCGTCGCTACCCCAACGCAATTTTTTCGCTGGTAAAAAACCATACTTCTTAGCATATAAAGGCGCCAAACCGTACCAAATCAGATTAGCCTGAAGCAGCTTTTGTGGGTGACGGTTGTACAAGCTGCGCTTACTACCAAAATAGCAGCAGGCATCAATTTGGCCTATCTGTTCTGGAAAACGAGCTAAATAGCTGTTCATCAGCACACCACCCCAAGAATGTGCGACCCAAAATCGTGGAAACTCACCATTACTGGCCTTTATACCCGCTAAAAAGCAGGGAAAGTCTTCTAAGATTGACTCAGTTTGACCATAGCTGTGGCCCGGCGCAATATTAGGTTCACTCAACCCCCTGCCGCGCAGGTCAGCTACGTAGCAATCGTAACCTTGACTGGCAAGAAATGGCGCGAGCCCTTTATTACTTTCGGTATAGAAAATTTTACCGTTTTCTACCGCACCATGCATAAAGAACACAGCAGGCCCGACATTATCAGGCTGATAGATACGACGTAAATGTAATTGGTGGTTGCCTAATGGCAACAGTATAGATTCCTGCTGGATCATAAGTTAAATACTCGCTTTTTAACTCATCCTACCAGTGGAGCTGACTGAAGGCAATGACGTCTCTGAGAGCGAAGGTCTAGTATTTATCACGCATAAAAGCATCTACCGCATCGGCAATCTGGTGTTCAATCGTCTCTTCAAGTCCCTGTCGCTCCTGATTAAACACAGTCAGTACCGCCTCGACTTGACTGTCATTTAGACGCTTAGATTTTAAAAAGTATTCCCATTCCGGCAAGGTTTTATCATAGCGAGGGATGACGTGCAGCACTGCAAATGAGTTTTGCCAAGCTTGTTGATTTTGCTGCGTACAAAACGCCTCAATATACTGTTTACCATTGGGGCCCATACATCCGGGTTCTAAACGCAGTTGTATCGTTAACGTCAGTTGCTCGCTCATTGCTGTGTTCTACTCAATTGTGGTCGCCCTATGCATGTAAACTGGTTGCAAAGTTTTGGTTAGTTAAACTTTATCCGTACCTGAGTTGCAATTCAACCACAGCTTTTCAATTCCCACAGTTTTCAATCAAAGGTCAACAGGCTCGAGAATACTCATACTAATTCTGTCAGAAAGTGCTTAAAGACTACTGACCCTAGTCGATAATTGTTATAATTACTCAAGTATTAAGTCATCCGGTAGCTACTTTTTTGCATCCACGTAATTTACACCAGAGCGGCTATCAGTTCGCGTCCCTTATCAAAGCAATTCCAGAGCTAGAAGCACATTTAGTCACGACGCCAGCAGGCACTGTCAGTATTGATTTTGCAAACGCGCAAAGCGTACTGCTCTTAAACCAAGCCATTCTTAAACAAGATTATGGCATTGCCTACTGGACGTTGCCGCCACAATATTTATGCCCGCCCGTGCCTGGGCGAGCTGACTACTTGCACCACTTGGCTGATTTGCTAGAGGCAGATCCTCGTATTGACCATAACGCGAAAGTGAAAGGCTTAGACATTGGTACAGGTGCCAGTTTAATTTATCCTATTTTAGGTCACCAGATTTATGGCTGGCAATTTGTCGGCAGCGATATCAATCCAGGAGCACTTGCGCTTGCCAAACAGTGGCAATCTTTCAACAAGTTACCCGTTAAATTACGCACTCAGGAAAACGCCAAGGCAATTTTTCACGGCGTTATTCAACATAATGAACAGTTTACTTTTACGCTTTGCAATCCACCTTTCCATATGAGCGCAGCGGATGCTTTGCAAGGCACACAACGTAAGTGGCGAAATCTTGGTAAACAACCAACTCAACAACTAAACTTTGGCGGTCACGCGCCTGAGTTATGGTGTGAGGGCGGTGAACGCGCATTCGTTACTCAAATGCTCACTGAAAGTGCTGACTTTGCAACGCAAGTACAGTGGTTCACTTGTCTTGTTTCAAAAGCAGAAAACCTTACCGCGCTTGAGAAAGTCGCCTCGCAACTTGCAGTCAAAGAATGGCGTATCGTCAATATGAGCCAAGGTCAAAAACGTAGCCGCTTTATCGCTTGGCACTTCTGATCATTAAAGATAGATGCTGCCGCGCAAATAAAGTACGGCGTCACCAGCTACTATCACAGCGTCTTCAGCCATAGTGCAGTATAAAACTCCGCCTCGCGCGGACAACTGCACTGCCATCAATTCTGTTTTGGCTAATTGCTTACTCCAAAAAGGCGTCAACGCACTGTGAATTGACCCTGTTACTGGGTCTTCGTCGCCGCCGTTTGCAGGCCAAAAATAGCGCGACACAAAATCTACTTCGTTGCCTGCAGCAGTCACGACCACATCGTAAGGTGCCAAGGTTTTTAGCTGCGCTGAATCATATTGAACGGCCTTAACCTCAGCCTCATTTGCCAAAATCACTACATAAGCCTGCCGATTACGCAACACTTGTTTTGGTGCTAACGACAGACCAGCCAGTAGCGCGGCGGGCACCTCATGCACAGGCTCGGGAGCTTGGCAGGGAAAACACATCACAATCCGGCCAGCCTCAGTTTGCGTTACCGTTAACTCACCAACCTGTGAGGTAGAAAACCGCAATTCACCACTGCAAGCAAAAAACTGATATAACACAAAAGCACTGGCTAGGGTTGCATGGCCACAAAAGTCAATTTCCGTCAGCGGCGAGAACCAGCGAATAGCATAGTGATTAGGTGCGATTTCCACCAAAAAGGCAGTCTCAGACAAATTATTTTCAATCGCGATGTTCTGCATCACAGCATTATCAAGCCAAGCTGATAACACCACCACGGCGGCCGAATTACCCTTAAACTGTTGTTTAGTAAAAGCATCGACGATAAACAGCTCTAGTACCATGATCACAATTCCGGTATCCAATTAATAGGGTTTGAAGGTAAATCGGCAAGGTTTAAGTGTCAATCCAAGATATGTCGAGTCTCAATAAAATAGTTTAATTTAGTCAAATAGTTGTATTGCATCTAACACATTCGAGGAAAACTGATTTTAACCTCTGTACCATGACTTACATCACTGGTAATGTTTACGCTACCAGCATGACTTTTTATGATCCCAAGGGCAATACTGAGGCCGAGTCCAGTTCCTGCACCAATGGGTTTAGTTGTGAAAAATGGGTCAAAAATACGATAAAGGTTTTTCGCCTCAATGCCTTTGCCATTATCTTTGATAGTAATTTGAATAGTATCCGACCCATCAATGGCGCTACTTACGTGGATTTCACCCGGTTTTTGTCCTAAAGCATCATTGGCGTTACACAAAATATTATAGAAAGCTTGAGTTAACTGCTCCGGCACGCCGCGTAGACTCGGTAAGTCTTCAAGGTGATTAATCAATTGACTCTGCTGATGTAATTGTGGTGCCAGCTTTTCGATTGCTGGCTGTATGACTTGCGTGTTGAGATCGATGTTCTGCTTTGGGGCACCACCTTGAGTGGCAAATACGCTGAGATCTTTGACTATGGCTTGGATACGGCGCACACCGCTGTGAATATCTGCCAACAAGTCTTCACTATCGGCAAAAACATAATGTAACTGATATTTTTCCTCGAGTGCATGTAAGGTATTGAGGTACTCCTCTTGGCTATTCACCTCTGCGCTTTCTAGCTGTTGCCAAACCTGTTGCACCTTGCTGCGGTATTCTTGCAAGAATTCTAAATTGCTCAGAATAAACCCTAGCGGATTGTTAATCTCGTGCGCCACTCCCGCCGCTAATTGCCCTAGCGATGCCATTTTTTCTGCTTGGACTAAAGCGTTTTGCTGTAACTCTATTTTCATTTTAGCAGCTTGGAGTTCTTCGTTACTGGTTTGTAGGGCTTGGGTACGTTCAGCAACCTTATGTTCTAAGTTGGTGTTTAAAGATGCCAACTCATTGCTTACCTGCTTAAGTTGCGCCACATGTTCATAAGTTCGTAAAGCGCCTGTAATGGTACTAAAGAGTTTGTCTTTGGTAAGTTCGGTTTTGCACTTGTAGTCATTAATGTCGTAGTGCTGCATCACATCAAACTCTGGCACTTCGCCGGGTTGCCCAGTTCTTAGAATGATCCGCACCACATCATTACCTAACTCTTCGCGAATGCGCTGCACGCATTTGAGGCCTGCATCGCTAGTTTCCATTATCACATCCAATAAAATGAGCGCTATATCTGGCATTTTTGCCACTTTATTGAAAGCTTCAGTACCGCTGTTAGCATGCAGGAGTTTTAGTTTACGACCTTTATAGGCATAGCTGCCCAACACCATTTTCGATAGCAAATGAACTTGTTCATCGTCATCGACAATCAGCACTTTCCAAGGCGTTTCCGAAACAACTTTAAGATCAGTGTCATGGTGTGTTTTGAAGAATTGTAAAGGTGCAAATTTATCTGTCATGTTGGCCAAAATGAAGTTTGCATATATTTATTTTGGCCGAAATTTATAGATTTACAAATGACTTACTTGAGTTTTGCAAGTTCCGACTTGTAGTGAGCTCGGCACACCGACTCATACCTATCATTACCACCAATTTCGACTTGCGCCCCATCGGAAATGGCATTGCCCAGTTCATCCAAACGTAATACATGATTAGCTTTACGGCCACAATGACAAATGGTCTTAAGTTCAATCAGTTTATCAGCCCAAGCTAACAAATATTGAGATCCAGCGAACAGCTCTCCACGGAAATCACTCCGTAAGCCATAGCACAGCACCGGTATATGCAAGTAATCAACCACGTCGGTTAACTGTAAGACCTGCTCTTTGGTTAAGAATTGGCTTTCATCCACTAAAATACAATCTAGCTTATGCGCTTGGTGGTGGCTTTCGACTAAGCTAAATACGTTAGTATTACTTTCAAACACATGCGCGTCGGCTTCTAGCCCAATTCGACTTGCTACCTTACCCACCCCTGCACGATTATCAATCGCCGCGGTAAGAATAAACGGTGTCATGCCACGCTCTTTATAGTTAAAAGCTGATTGCAATAAGGTGGTCGATTTGCCCGCGTTCATTGCCGAATAATAAAAATACAACTGCGCCATAATTTGCTACTTTAGGATAAAAAACCGCGGCTATGATAACAAAACGAGCTTAGATTGCGAGTTAAGAGTGTTGACCTTACTGCTCTTCAATCCCCATCATGAGATATTTTAAGTACAGTTTGGTATGCGGCAAATCATGCTGAACTTGCCAGATTTTTTCCACAAGGGCAGGATTAAGTTGGTAAAACGCTTTAGAAAACGCCATAAAGCCATAACTCATATCAAACGGTGGTCGTATCGCATGCAGCGTATTAGCATATGGATACGCTGCAACCTGATCTTGACCTATCTGACAAATACCTATGCTACCTTCAACCACCCCTTTATTGACCAATTCAAAAGCATGGCGCTGCGATGACGCCCCTACTTGAGGGTATTGCTCAACGTTGAGCTTTTGTGCCGCAGAGTATCCATTAGGGATTGCCAACGTAAATGGCACGACTTTTTCTGCTACTGCTGCGCGACTAACTTTACTCACCAAGCACCAGCCAAACTGACTGATCGCTAAATCGGTTTGCAGTTCACCTTCGGCATTATGGGGAAACACTAAAAAATGCTCGCGCTCCTTACGATAGGTCGCCACCACGGCATCTATACGATTTTTCGCTATTTCATACAAGCAGCGATTCCACGGTTTGCGGCTGTAAACTATGTCTAGCTCTGGGAGCTGCGCATCAACTTGCTGCAAGATTTCAATCGTGGCCCCAGGGTATCCAGCCGGAACATCCAAACTGTTACCCATAAAAAGCGGCGGGAGTGCTTTATCTTCATAGCAAAAGTGCAACTTGGTTGCTGCCAACCCTGGTAAAGGAAGGCACACTAAACACCACATCAATAAGCTGGGTTTTAACATCCAATCCTCTAAGCTTGGTTCAATGACTTTAAGCTAAATTATGAGTTGAGTTAGTACAAATTAGCAAACTTCTCAGTGTAATTAAAAGTTATTCGTATTTTCACTTGCTAATTACGTTTTGCTCGTGCTCCAGCAACCAAGCCTTGTTTGCAAGCCCACCCGCATAACCTGTTAATGTGCCATTAGCGCCAATAATACGGTGACACGGCACAATAAAACTAATCGGGTTTTTACCATTTGCCGCCCCCACTGCCCGCACCGCCTTGGGATTATTAAGCTGCTTGGCCATCCAACCATAGGTTGTGGTAGTGGCATAAGGTACTTGGCGTAAAACCTGCCAAACTGCTTTTTGAAATGGCGTACCCGTGACATCTAAACTCACTGAAAACGTTTGCCGCTTACCCGCAAAGTATTCCTCTAGTTGCTGTGCCGCAAGGGAAAGATGTTCGTTCTCACCTTGTGTTTGCGCGTATTTTGGATGAAACCCGACATAACATAACCCTTGTGCTGTCGCTTGTAAGGTTACCTTGCCCATGGGCGAGGAAATAACTTGGGTTAAAATCATAACTGTCCCCATAGCTGAAAAGTAAGATAAGAACGAAATGGTGCAAACTGACTCTCTTCGACGGTTGGACACGCTGCCAGCGCTTTAGCAACACCGAGATCGCCCGCGAGGAAAATATCAGGATGGCTTTGCCCACGCATCATGGCGTAATTGACCGTCCAAGGACCAATCCCTTTTATCGCCAACCATTGTTCAGGTGTACCGTCGCCATGCTCCGCGACAAATTCACTGAGCAAGCGCAGCGCTTGCTTACGTTTCGCTGGCATGCTGAAAAAGTCGAGCTGATGTTGCGCTAAGTCCCCTGCGTTTACAAACCAACGTTTGTTATCCCGCTCTTCACCTAGATTATCGACTAAGGTTTGCACATAACTGCGAGCAGCCTTGACCGACACTTGTTGACCGAGCACAGCTCTAATCCCAGCTTCAAAGGTACTCCAAATCCCCGGCAATCTTAAACCTTCACACAAAGCAAAAGCACCCGCTGTTTGTTGCTGGAAATGCGCTTCTATTAAATTGCAATTGGCGTCTAAATCCAGCACGCGCCGGATATTTGCTACAACTTGATGTAATACCCTGACATCATCAACATGAATTTCACTGACAAACCCATGTCGCTCGGTGTCTATTTGTGCGGTGAAATAGCCTTTAATCCCATCAATCGTAAATGTTCGGCCATAACTTTGCTCATCAAGCCATTCTAAGCCCGTGATCAAACGATGTGTGAGAAATCCGCGCAATGCATCCCAGTTGTAAGGTGGCCGATAAGGTAAAAACAGCTTGATTTTGGTGGTCGCATTTTGCGCCCCCCGACACTGTGTAGGATTTAGACGGTAGAGCTGTAAAAATGCATCATTAAACCGTCGTAGTGACGAAAAGCCACTCGCAAAGGCGATATCCGTCACTGAAAGCGGGGTTTGTTGTAACAATTGCTTGGCGAAATCACACTGCTTGTATAGCGCATAAGCTTTAGGTGAGGTGGCAAAATACTGTTGAAATAGTTTGTTAAGATGTCTGACTGAAATCCCCAAACGCTCTGCTAGCTGTTGGGTAGTGCCGTTACTCAACGCGCCTTCGTCAATTAACCGTTTGGCTCTATCAGCCGTTGTCGCTGTACCTTGCCAAGCATAGCTGCCAGGCGCACTGTCGGGCCGACAACGCAAACAAGGCCGATATCCAGCGGCTGCCGCCTGATGAGCATGGGAAAAATATTCCACATGTTGCTCTTTTGCCATTGGCGCTGGGCAAATCGGGCGGCAATAGATTTTGGTGGTTTTCACGGCAACAAAAAACAAGCCATCAAATCGCGCATCGCGAGATTGTCGGGCTGTTTGCAACTGCTCTTTACTATACACGGCATTCAAAATTAGTGCTTCACAGAGTTAATTAACTTCATCATTAGCCCTAATTGTAACCCTAATTCCACTGTACACTCGCCAGAATTGGCACTCAACGTGACAAGGCCTAGTGACCTTCAGCAAAATCAAGCAGCGCTTGTCCAGTTAGACGATAGATGATCCACTCGTCTTGCGGTTTTGCACCAATACTTTGATAAAAATCAATTGCCGGCTGATTCCAATCTAGCACCACCCATTCAAAGCGACCACAATCTCGTGCCACTGCTTGCCTTGCCAGATATTGCATAATGGCTTTGCCCGCACCTTTGCCACGTTTATCTGGGCTAACAAACAAGTCTTCCAAATACAACCCATTACGGCCAAGCCAGGTAGAGTAATTATAGAAATAAACGGCAAACCCTATCGCCTCATCCCCTTCAAAACACAGTAAAGCATGGGCGGTTGCACCTTCGCAAAAAAGCGTGTTAATCAGTTTTTGCTCGGTTGCAGCGACTGCATCTGGTTCTTTTTCATACAGTGCCAGCGCTTTAATAAATGCCAAAATAGTCGCTACATCATCTATTACAGCAGGTCTAATAGTTAACATATGGTCGTACTTCCTGTTTTATCTTTACGCACACTCTTCCATAGCCGCTGCGACAATGCAAATACACGCGACTAAGCAAACTAGGTGACATAGAGCAAAAGGTTTGCTATTTTCCCTGATATTGAAACCGAATTGAATGTTGTTTTGCGCACCCGAATGAATCGTTTATGCTTGGTCAAAGCCACTATCAGTTGGCTAATCGCTCTTACCCTGCTATTGCAGGCGGGCTTGACTTTGGCCGACACTCAGGTCGTGCATCAGCTTGAATCAAGTCATCTCCAGATTGAACATGCTCATCAACTCGACGTCACTGTCGGTAGCCAATTACTCGATGAGAGTGGCCATCATATTAAAGATTGCCATCACTGCGGGCATTGTAGTGGCAGCCATTTAAGTTGGCTGGTACTGAAATCCGTCATGCCCAGTGCTTCTCGTCATTTAGTTGCCGCAGGTCGAGTCCCAAGCAGTTTTATTGCTATAAGTCTTACTCCTGAATTACGCCCCCCAATTGCCTGAATAAAAATGGCAATCTGATTTTTCTGCGTATTCGCGCTTGCTTAACGCCAACCATGTTGTTTATTGCCTTGCTTTGGGCGACTTGCGGTTGCATCGCGCTAAGTCACTTTGCCATTACCTCAACATTTAGTCCCTAAATGCGCTTTGCGCCCTATTGATTGAGTTTTGCGCAGCTTCAGCATGCTGTGCATAAAGGTAATTGTTATGACTTTATATTTTAATCCACGTTTGCATTTGCGGACTTTGTTCGCTTTTATTTGCCTTAGCATATCGCCTCAGGTCCTTGCTGGCGAAGAGCACGACCATGCAGAATCTCAGCCTGATATTGCAGTTAAACTCTCACAAACACAGCAGCAGTTAGTCGGCATTAAGATAGCGACAGTATCTAGGCGCCCTGCTGCCATGCGTTTGGCAGCGCCAGCAGAATTGCTTGCCAATGGCTACACCAGTTATATCGCCACACCAAGAACAGAATCTATCGTCGTCAAAAGGCATGTCATGCTGGGAGATATCGTAAAACCAGGTCAAGCCCTCGCGACTTTATTCAGCCCCACCATGGCAGAAGCCCAAGCGGAGTATATTTCCGCCTACACAGACTGGTTACGAGTAAAAACCTTAACCAGCAATACCGTCAGTCAAAGTGAAAAACAGTTGCTGGCAATTAAACAGCGTGGCGCTGAAGGTAAATTGCTGGCGTTGGGGCTGAGCGCAGATGCTATCCGAACGCTGCGCGAGGAGCCGGAACCCACTTTGGGGCAATATACGTTGAATGCACAAACCGCCGGAATAGTGCTACAAGATGCGTTTGTATTGGGTCAGCGCATTGCCGCTGGCGATGCCTTGATGCTTATCAGCAATGAGCAAAGTTTGTGGGTCGATGCCAGAATTCCCGCCAGCAATCAGCTCACTCTTGATGGTGACACCTCAGCCTTTGTGGTGTGGCAAGCTGAGCGTCTACCAGCCAAAGTCATTCAGCAAGCACACACCATAGATCCCATCACTCGCACCCGCATCGTACGCTTACAAGTAGACAACCCAGCAGACGTGTTACATGCCGGAATGTTTGTCGATGTAGAGTTTATGATCCCCACTAAAACAGATGCGCTGGTGGTACCTACTGAAGCGCTTAGCCGCAGCAGTGATGGTGACTGGCAAGTATTTGTTACTTCAGACGATGAAACCTTTGTGCCAGTAGAGGTAGAACTCGGCACAACGCTTGCCGAGGGCAAGGAAGTACTGGATTTACCAGAAGGCAGCCGTATTGCAATCTCAGGCGCGTTTTTTATCGCCTCTGAACTTGCTAAAAGCGGCTTTGATCCGCATAACCACTAAGCGCTGGAGGTTTTATGTTACATCACTTAATAGCCTGGGCTGTAAGTCAGCGATTACTGGTCGCCATCGCGTTACTGGCGTTTGCTGGCTATACCTTAATTATGCTACCAAAACTGGAGTTGGATGCCTTCCCAGATGTGACCAACGTCCAAGTTGCGATTAACACCGAAGCCCCCGGCCTTGCTGCTGAAGAAGTTGAACAGTTAATCAGTTATCCAATTGAAGCAGTAATGTATGCCCTACCGGATGTGGAACAAGTGCGCTCCATTTCAAAAACCGGCTTATCGGGTGTCACCGTCGTGTTTAAAGAAGGTGTGGATGTCTATTTTGCACGCCAGTTGGTGTTTGAACGTTTACAAGCAGCAACAACCCTAATTCCAGCAGGTGTGGGTACACCTGAGATGGGGCCCAATACCTCAGGCTTAGGGCAAGTATATCAGTATTTGCTGCGTGCTAGTCCCGAGTCTGGCTATAACCAGCGACAGCTACGTAGCCTCAACGATTGGTTAGTGAAATTACTGTTGATGCCCGTAGATGGTATTACCGACGTATTATCGTTTGGTGGCAGTGTCCGTCAGGTGCAAGTGAATCTAGACCCCGGCAAATTACTCGCCTATCAACTTTCTCAGCAAGATGTCATGAACGCCCTTGAACGCAATAACGAAAACGCTGGTGGCTGGTATCTGAATCTTGGTCAAGAACAGTTGGTGATCCGAGGTACAGGTTGGTTTCATAACGCTACAGCAATTAGTGAAATTGAAGCTGTGCCGCTTAAAACGGTGGCTGGCACTGTGGTGACGGTTGCCGATGTTGCGCAAGTGCACGAGGGCGATGAGATCCGTCAAGGTGCCGTTACTATGTCTCGGCGCAATGAGAACGGTGAGCTGGAACAACTTGGTGAAGTCGTCACCGGAGTAGTGCTAAAACGCATGGGCGCCAATACCAATGCCACTATCACAGGGATCACTGAACGCGTCGCGATGATCAATCAAGCCCTGCCATCGGGTGTAAGTTTTGAGCCGTTTTACGACCAAGCCTCGCTCATTAATCAAGCAGTTAATACCGTTGTTAACGCCTTATTGTTGGCATTTGTGTTTATCGTCATCATTCTGGCATTGTTTTTACTTGATCTTACCGCCACCTTGTTGGTTTTGGTTTCTATTCCAATAGCAATCGCGTTAGCTTTGGTGACCATGGCACAGTTTGGTCTGTCAGCCAATTTAATGTCGCTGGGGGGACTTGCCATCGCGATTGGTATGTTGGTTGATGGCTCGGTGGTGATGGTAGAAAACATCTTAAAACACCGCCAAAACAGCACTGGCTCGATTAATCAATTAATTATTACTGCGGGGAAAGAAGTCGCAAGACCGATTTTTTTCGCTAGCAGCGTCATCCTCGTGGTGTTTCTGCCGCTGTTCAGCTTTTCAGGGGTTGAGGCCAAACTGTTCCAACCTATGGCTATCAGTATTATGTTGGCGATAGTTGCGGCGATTATCGTTGCGCTGCTGGTAGTGCCTGCATTGGCGAGCTTCTTGTTGCGGCAAACCCAAACCGAGCGCCACAACCCAGTGTTGCGCAGGCTTGAAACTGGTTATCAGCAGTTGCTGCGCTACGCGCTTGTTAGGCCTCGTTGGGTTATTGCTACTATGTTGGTGATGTTGCTTGGCTCGGCTTGGTTAATACCAAAACTGGGGAGTGAATTTGTGCCCGAGCTGGAAGAAGGCACCATCAATTTACGCGTCACCCTCGCCCCTTCTGCCAGTTTAGAAACCGCACTTGCGATTGCGCCAAAACTTGAAGCTGTGCTGTTAAGTTTGCCAGAGGTCAGTTATGCGCTCAGTAAAATTGGCCGCGCTGAACTTGGCGGCGACCCAGAGCCTGTCAATAATATTGAGATTTACATTGGTTTAAATCCAGTTGAAAGCTGGCAAAGTGCCACCGACCGAAAAGCGTTACAACAACTTATGGCGGAAAAACTCGCGGTATTTCCCGGCATTTTGCTGAACTTTTCGCAGCCCATCGCCACCCGCGTGGACGAACTGCTCTCAGGGGTAAAAGCCCAACTAGCGATAAAGTTAATTGGTCCCGAGCTTTCTGTATTAACCACAACAGGTGAACAACTGCGACAATTGATTGCGGCTGTGCCCGGCACCAGTGAAGTTGCGCTGGAACAAATTGCTGGGGAGTCGCAACTGCTCATTACGCCAAATCGCGCAGCACTCTCTCGTTATGGCTTGGCGGTTGCAGATATTATGCAGGTCGTACGCAGCGGCGTCGGTGGTGCACCTGCGGGGCAAATCATCAATGGTAATGAGCGCTACGATATTTATGTGCGCTTACAGTCACAATTTCGTAATTCAGCAGAAGCCATCGCCGATTTACGCATCCTGTCAGGCACGGGCGCTTGGGTGCGCTTGGGCGATGTCGCTGAGGTCAGTTATACCACAGGCGCACCACAAATTCGTCGTGACGATGTCCAGCGTCGCATCGTTATCCAAGCCAACGTTGAAGGTCGAGACATGGGCAGTGTAGTGGCGGATATTCAACAAGTGATAGCAACTCAAGCAACGCTGCCAACAGGATATAGCGTACAAATTGGCGGCCAGTTCGAAAATCAACAGCGCGCGCAGCAACGCCTACTCATTGTGGTGCCGCTCTCATTAGCCTTGGTTGCCTTGCTGCTCTATTTTGCCTTTAACTCTGTCGCGCAAACCTTACTGATTTTGGTCAACGTACCGCTTGCCGTCATAGGCGGTATCGTCTCACTGTATTTGTTTGAGCAATACTTGAGCGTACCCAGCGCAATTGGGTTTATTACTTTGTTTGGGGTGGCGGTACTTAACGGCGTGGTGATGGTGGAAAGCATTAATTTGCGGATGGGACAAGGCATAACTCAGCAAGAGGCCATTTTGCAGGGTGCTACCGCGCGCTTGCGTCCAGTATTGATGACCGCATTAACCTCCGCGCTTGGCTTAATTCCTATGCTACTTTCACAAGGTGTGGGGGCAGAGATCCAAAGACCCCTTGCCGCCGTTGTGGTGGGAGGTCTCTGTAGCGCCACTTTGCTGACCTTAGTGGTGCTGCCGGTACTTTACCCTTACTTTGGCAAAAAATCCTAACCACTAAAGCCACTTAGCTAATAAGGCAACTTGAGACGCATTACTCAAGTTGCCTTGTCACGGCCAAGAAGTGGTTAGCGCTCGTTAAACGAGCAATAATGGTAGCGAAAATGAGTTACAAAATGAAATCCAAATGCGAATCACAATCAATATTTAACCACATGTTTTTAAAGGATTTTTTGTTGACATAAGATGTCAATACGGTAGACTGCCCGCATTGAAATTCAGTTTGGGGAAGCCAATGCAAGGTAAGCAAGCAGTAATCGACGCGTTCAACGCACTTCTCGCCAATGAATTGGCGGCCATTGACCAATATTTTATTCACTCGCGCATGTATGAAGATTGGGGTATGACCAAACTTTATACTCGTTTAGAGCACGAGCGCGAAGAAGAAACAACCCATGCAGACTGGCTTATCAAGCGTATTCTGTTTTTAGGTGGTGTGCCAAATATGACTAAGCGTCGTGACTTATTAATCGGCACCGACGTACGTTCTATGATGGCTAACGACCTAACTTTAGAATTAGAAGTCGTCGGCTCAGTAAAGCAAGCCATTGCAATTTGTGAGCAACAACAGGATTACCAATCACGCTCTGTACTTGAGAAATTACTGTTTGATACCGAAGAAGATCACGTTTACTGGTTAGAGCAGCAACTTGGCTTGATGGACAAGATTGGCATGCAAAACTACATTCAAGTGCAATTAGGTTAAGGACGAGCGATGAAAGGCGATAAAGCAGTTATTAGTGCACTCAACAAAGTGCTAGCCAACGAACTGGTTGGTATTAATCAGTATTTTTTACATGCGCGCATGTTTAAAGATTTCGGCTTTTCACAGTTGGATAAAGCTGACTATAAAGTTTCCATCCAAAAGATGAAAAATGCCGACCGTCTTATTGAACGTATTCTATTTTTAGAAGGCCTACCAAACCTCCAAGATTTAGGCCGTTTACGTATCGGTGAAAATAGCTTAGAAATGCTAGAAGCCAATCTGGCTTTCGAACAAGCAACCATTGGTGACTTGCAAGCTGCCATTGCGCTGTGCGAGAGCAAACAAGACTATATCAGTCGCGATGCACTTAATCACATTCTGAGCGAACAAGAAGAACAGATTGACTGGCTGGATACGCAGTTAAACCTTACCGCTAAGATGGGTATTGAAAACTATCTACAGTCACAGCTGTAAGTGCGCTGTGAGTGTCACTAAAACAAAAAAAGGGCTTACATAGCCCTTTTTCATTTGTTGTTCGCTAACCGCTTAAGCAACTTGTTCTGACACATTTGCAATCGCTATCAGCTGCTCATTGAGAATTTTTTTGGTGCAGTTTGTACATTTACCACATTGTGTTCCTACCGCTAACTCTTGTGACAAATCACGCATAGTCGTCGCACCAGCGTTGATTGTCTGAATAATTTTTTTATCTGTTACACCGTGGCAAATGCAAATATACATGAACGCGAACCAGTCTCAATACGATTACGAGCTGAATTCTAAGTGAAACAACAATAATTATCAATAAGCTTTTTAGAAAAATGAGAACGATTTTGATTTATAACTAAATTTAGTTTTTCGGGCTAAAAATACGACTCTCGAGCGAGTTACGGTTCGTAAATCGCAGCAATATTTTCACTTTTACCTTCACATTTACATAGGTAAGTCGCCCTGTCCTATGTTAAATTTATAAGGATTACATAATAATTAAGACGTTACGGAAGAACACACTATACTGGGAAGTAGTCTTTCTCGTCACTTTTGCGTTCTTGGAGCCTAGTTAATGCGCGTTTGGTTGGCAAACTTTTTAACACTTTGCTTGCTTTTTGCCTTGCCTTGTTTTGCCAATGGGCACTACGCACAAAAACTATCTCGCTTATCAATTGAAGAAGGTTTAAGCCAAACCATAGTCACGCAGATGGTACAAGATCCATTGGGTTATATTTGGCTAGGTACAGAGCAAGGCTTAAATCGTTATGATGGCTTTCGTGTCAAGGCAGTAAGTCTAGACATCGACCTGTCAGACAAACCCATAATACTGCTAAAAAACCTCAATAATGGCCATATATTTGTCTCAACGGGTTATTCAGGCGCTTTTATCATTGACCCTAACACCCTTGCTATTAAACGTGTCTATACCGGTAAACTATCACCTGAGGCGACCCGCTTTTCCCCCATTTCAGCTGTAGTTGAAAAAGCCAACTCACTTTATGTTGGTATTGAGAATCAAGTCTTTATTATTGACTTACGTAGCCTCAACTCCACCTTTCTCTTAGCACTTGAGCCTAAAAATACTTTGGTTCGCGCACTGAACTTAGTCGCTGGGCAACTTTTGGTTGGCAGCGATATGGGACTTTATCAATACCGTTTGAGTCAAGAGATCCTGACGCCTTTAGCATTTATGCCAAAAGAGCAAAATACTAGCTTAAACCAGAATGTTAAAAAGTTAGTGTTAGACCCTGCACTTGGCTTATTAGTAGGCACAGTACAAGGTCTTTATGTACTTCCGTTTGATGGCGAAGAGTTTCGTTCACAATTTGCCTATCCGTTAGTACCAGAGCTGAATATCTGGGATTACGTACAATCCAGCTATGGTGAGTTTATCGCCACCGAGCAAGGTCTGTTTCTTATCGATAGATTGAATAAAACCGCCGAGAAAGTGCTGAGCTATGATCAAAGCCATTTTAATATCATCAATAACAGTATTTTTGACCTGCTGCTTGATAAAGATAATGTGCTTTGGATGGCTTCTCGGGAGCAAGGTGCGCTTTATTGGCCATTACAAGCTATGCGCTTTAACACCATAAAACCCCCTGCAAGTGCGTTGGCTAGTAATAGCATTTGGGCATCGGTAGAAACAAATACAGGTATGTGGCTTGGCACCGATAACGGCCTTGTACAAAAAGATGAGCGCCAGGCAATGGCGCATTATTTATTTGATAACGACCCTAAACAAGCGTTTGGTAGTAATGCCATTTACCATATTGCTACACTCGATGCCGATGGCAACGAGCTGTTACTTGAGACTCCTAACGGCTTGCAATTTTTCGATACTCGCAGCCACCAACTCACTGCGCTTTCAGCGCAATTCCCCATGATTAAGTCATCAGATCTGCAGTGGGGGTTAGGCCAAATCACATCGCAACATATTGCGTTTGCCACCAGTCAAAACTTTTACACTCTAAATATCAAGAACAAAGCGCTTTCTGAAATAAAGGGCTTAAACCGACTACTCGATACTGAGAAGTTCTATCGATTTTTACCACCTCTCCCTACTCATCCCAATGAGCTACTCGTTTCAAGCAATGGCAAGTTGCTGCGTTTTAATCCAGAAACACAAACTGTTAAAGTCGTGTTTGATTTTGGTAGTAATGGAGGCACTGATTTTGCGGTTGTCGACAGCTGGCAACTTGACGACTCACAAACCCTCTGGCTTGCAACCTCAACTATGGGGTTAGTGGCGATTGACGTAAACAGTTATGAACCGCGCTTTGTGTTTGATAAAAGTAATGGCTTTTTAACCAATACTATTTATGAACTCCGTCGTGATAATTTTGGCGCGTTATGGGCAAGTTCGCAAAACGGCCTTTATCGCCTTGACTTAAACTCCCATCACCTTAAACGCTTTACCCACAATAATGGCTTACCCGTCAGTGAGTTTAATGCGGGCGCCAGCATAGTCCTCGAAAATGGGCAAATGGGATTTGGCTCAACGCACGGCTTAGTGATGTTCGACCCTGCAGATTTTGACGACGTAACTACACCTAACCAAACGCTACAAATCACAGATATCTCGTTGATGTCCCGCACATTACCGTTTAATCATAGCTTATATCAAGATGACGCCCTAGTTCTGGAATATGACGATGTGGGACTGCAAATTCACTTTTCCAACTTTGATTTTGCAAATCAATATAGTGATATTTTTGATGCCAAACTTGAAGGCGGTAACTACGCTGAATACCAAAATTTACAGCAAGGTAAGCTATTCTTCTCACGCTTACAACCGGGGAAATATACGCTCACTTTAAGCATGCGTGCCCTTGGCAACAATATCAAACTGGCCGAGAAGTCGTTTCAATTTCGCGTCGCACATCCAGCATTTTTATCGCCATTTGCGCTGTTTGGCTATATGTTGATTGTTACTCTTATCGTCTGTACATGGGCGCGGCAATACTTACAAAAGCAAGCAGCGGTAAAATCCGCGCTTAATTCAGTGACCTTAAGTCAGCAACAAACCGAGCTCGCGCTTAAGGCAACGCACAGCGGGATTTGGGAAATAGATCTAGCCAAACAACAGATAGAGCACTGCCGTATCAACGATGAGCTTGGTTATACCGAACCAAATACAGTAACGAGCCTTGAGCAATATTTCGCTCTGGTACACCCCGAAGACAGAGAACAACTGCGTCAATCCTTGCATAACTTTGTTGCTTCCCCCCATGTTGCACCTTATCAAGCGACCTACCGTATGCAGAATCAAGCTGGCGATTGGCTTTGGTATCATGACATGGGTAAAGTGTCACAGACCAAAGATGCGCAACCGCTTAAGATAACTGGGATTTATACCAATGTCACGGAGCAAAAGGCCAGTGACTTGATGGCCAGTATTCTTGGTGACGCTTTTAGTCAGATCACCGATTGGCTGCTGGTACTTGATAGTAATTTACGACCATTAGCGGCAAATCATAGCTTCCGCCAAGCTTTTGGTTTTGAAGATGATTGCGACATAAAAACACTCCAATTTGAACAATTTTGTGAGGTGGTTGGTAATCGCACTTTGAGTAAATTGCTAAAGCGCATTAAGCAAATGCAGCACAAGACTTCATTACGTGAAGAAGTGTGCTTAAAAACAGCATTCAATGCTGAACACCCTGTGCAACTGAGCGTCAACGCTATTGCAAAACATCATGATCAGATTGAATATTACGTGATTGTGTTAAGCGACCTCACGGAACAAAAAAATAACGAGGCTGAATTCCGTTATTTAGCAAATTATGACGCGCTAACCGGACTACCCAATCGGGTATTAATGATGCAAAAAGTTTCAGACGCGCTGCAGCAAGCCAAAGATCAAGCCTTGGTTGGTTTACTGTTTATTGATTTAGATAAATTTAAACCTATTAATGACTCATACGGCCACGAATTTGGCGACAAGTTATTAAATGCAATTTCACGGCGGATAGAAGCGCAGCTGCCATCAGAATGTGTTTTGGGTAGACAAAGTGGTGACGAGTTCCTAGTGCTTTATGAGCGCATAAGTACTCCAGAAAAACTCAGCGAATTGGTCAATCAATTGTTGGCGATACTGCCAGAAAAAGTCTCAATTGACGGCTTTACTGTGAGTATTTCTGCCAGTATCGGCGCTGCGTTTTATCCGTTTGACGCCAAAACCGCGGAACAACTGATCCGCCATGCCGACATTGCCATGATCCATGCAAAACAGTCTGGGAGAAATAGCTTTAAATTTTTCACCAGTGCGATGAACGATGAGATCTTGCGTAAGCTTACCTTGGAAACTGCTATCAAAAGCGCCTGCCGCGAGGACCAATTTTTCAACTACTATCAACCTATAGTCAATACCCGCAATAATCAGGTGGTTGGCGTAGAGCTGTTAATGCGTTGGCAAATCGACGGCCAGTTTATTTCTCCTGAAGAATTCATTCCGGTAGCAGAAGAGGTAGGCATCATTGAGCAAATGACCGAACAAGCTTTAGCACGCGCCGTGGCGGAGCTTCATCCATTGCTCATTCGTGAAAGTAACTTCTATATTTCACTTAACCTTTCGGCAATTCAAGTGCTAAGAGCCAATGTCAGCGAGCACTTGGTCAACATCCTGTATAGCTTTGGTATCCCTTGCAGTAAATTACGATTAGAAATTACTGAAAGTACGCTACTTGCGGATAAAGTGAAAGCCAAAGCCGCGCTAATGGACCTTCATGAACAAGGCTTTGTGCTGCTGTTAGACGACTTTGGTACGGGTTACTCCTCCCTCACCTACCTCAGCCAATTCCCTATTGACATGATTAAAATAGACCAAGGGTTTGTGCGCAAACTGGAGCAAGTCCCCACCAATAAAGCCATAGTGAAAACCATCACTATGCTGGCAAATAACCTTGGGATGACCTGCATTGCAGAGGGTGTGGAATCCAAAGCACATATCCAATATTTAAGCGACCTTGGTATTGTATATATGCAAGGCTACCATTTCTCAAAACCCGTGCCTGCTGAGACTTTACTCGCAGAGCAATTTATAGCTGAAGTGGGTAAACGCGCAAAAATGACTTAGTGGTGAGGGGCAACCTAGAACAGCGAACTGCTATTGTTAGTTGCTGAATTTTAGCGATGCAAAATGCAATTTGACCCCTTTATCTTTTCAAGTTTGCAAATAGCAAGCGGTAAACGTCACTGGCAACATCATTGCGGCCATCTTTATAAAACAGCGCGAGATCATTTGGTTCATCACTCAACAATGTGACCATATCAACCTCAACGCTAAACGACACCAGCAAGAAAATATACAGTGAGAATAAGTACTTCATAAACACCACTTGAAGTTAATTTATTCCATTATAACCAATAAATACAATAACTTACTTAACACTTTAACACATGCTAGAAGTGGTAGGTAAAATCAATGAACTAAAAATTAAGTCTGTCGACTAAACCCTTACATGCAGGACTGGGTGGTAAATATTAAATTTCTCTCTTGAACTTTTTTAGTTCGCCCATATCAAAAAAATGCGATTCGTTCTTTACTTTGTTTTGGGGACAAGCCCAGCAACTATGGAGATAATAACAATGTATTTTTCGATAACGTCTCAATCTGTCTTTTCAAATAAAAATCTATTCATAAACAAGCAGTAATTAGGCTTTAGTTCGGAGACTTCCATGTTAGAGGTGAGTAATTTAACTCGCAGCTATGGCAGTTTTATAGCTGTAGATTCTGTGAGTTTTAAAATCCAAAAAGGTGAAATTATCGGGCTGCTTGGGCACAACGGCGCGGGTAAAACCACCATTATGAAAATGATCAGCGGCTATCTCGAAGCCGATGAGGGTGACGTTAGTCTAGACGGAGTAACCCTGTCTAAAGATCCAAAAAAACTACAAAGCCAGCTTGGCTATTTACCCGAAAGTTTACCCGTTTATCCTGAAATGAGTGTCGCAGAATATTTAGATTATGCTGCTGATTTAAAAGGTCTAAGAGGCAACACCAAAGTTGCTGAAATTAAGCGCGCCATCAAAGCGACTGATTTATCTGCAAAGTTGTTGGCACCCATCGAAACTTTATCGCGTGGCTATAAGCAGAGAGTGGGTGTAGCACAGGCAATTCTAGGGCAACCAAAATTATTGATTTTGGACGAGCCCACAAATGGTCTTGACCCAGAGCAAACACAACACATGCGTGAGCTCATTAGAGACATTGCTAAAAAAGCCACGGTGATTTTGTCTACCCACATTATGCAAGAGGTGAATGCCTTATGCGATCGGGTGTTGATCTTGAAATCAGGCCAATTGGTGCTTGATGAGCAGCTAGAAGCATTGCAACACAGTAAACAACTGGTGGTTGAAAGCGATTTAGCAGAGGCGAAAAAACTCACTGAAATTGAAGGGGTGTATGCCGTTGAGCACTCGTCTCAACAACTTGTTGTGAGCTTAGAAGACCAGGCTCAAATGCAGCAAGTTGCGGCCAATATCAGTAAAACCATCATTGAAAACGGTGCGCAATTGTTTGCGCTTTATCCGCAAAAACGTGACTTAGAAACCGTCTTTAATCAAATCAATAACGATGAGTTCGTCGCAAACGAGAATATCAAAAAGGGAGGAGCCGCGCATGCAGCCTAGTCATTCTGCGCAGTTTAATGCTGCCCGTATTGCGCAAAAAGAAATCGCGCTATTTTTCTCATCGCCCATTGCTTACTTGTTTATTGGCGCATTTGTGGCGTTAACCTTGTTTATTTTCTTCTGGGCCGAGGCATTTTTCTCTCGAAATATTGCCGATGTGCGCCCGATGTTTGAGTGGATGCCCATTCTACTAATCTTCTTATCGGCAACCTTAACCATGAAGCTCTGGAGTGAAGAGCGACGCAGCGGCACCATAGAATACGTGCATACCTTGTCGGTGCCATTGTGGCACTTTGTGTTGGGCAAGTTTTTAGGCTGCTTGGCACTGCTGGCGATTGCGTTGCTGATCACACTCCCTTTGCCGATCACGGTAAGCTTTTTAGGCGAGTTAGACTGGGGCCCCGTTGTATCGGGTTATTTGGCGGTGATGTTATTGGGTAGTGCCTATATTGCCATTGGTTTGGCGGTATCGGCGCGCAGCGATAATCAAATTGTCAGTTTGATCACCGCGTGTGTGATTGGCGGCATTTTTTACTTTATTGGTACGTCTGCGGTCACTGATTTTTTCTCTCACCAAGGGGCTGAATTTTTAAGACAACTCGGTACGGGCGCGCGCTTTGACGACATCACCCGTGGTGTCATTGATGTGCGAGACTTGGTTTATTATGTTTCGTTAACTTTAGTGTTTTTGGCTTTAAACACCTACTTTTTAGAGCAAGAGCGCTGGGCGAAAAATGACAACAAAGCAAGTCAACAGGCAAATCATCATAAAACGTGGCGGCTAGTGACAGGCTTGTTAGTTGTAAACTTGCTCACCGCTAATGTGTGGTTAAGCCAGTTACCACAATTGCGATTAGACACCACCGCAGGCAAACAGTATTCGATCTCTGAGGCAACCAAATCTTACTTGGCACAGTTACAAGAGCCCATGTTGATCCGGGGTTATTTCAGCAATAAAACCCATCCATTACTTGCGCCGCTAGTGCCACAGGTCAAAGACCTACTTCAAGAGTACGAAGTCGTCGCCGATGGCAGAGTGCGCGTTGAGTTTATCGACCCACAAATGCACCCAGAACTTGAAGAAGAAGCCAATACCCAGTTTGGTATTAAGCCAATGCCATTCCAAGTGGCAGACCGCTATCAAGCGTCGATTGTCAGCTCATATTTTAATATTCTGGTGCAATATGGCGATGAGCATCAGGTGTTAGGTTTTAGAGACTTAATTGAGGTCAATGCCCGCGCCGAGTCAGATGTTGAGGTGCTATTACGTAACCCTGAGCATGACATCACCCGCGCCATTAAAACCGTAATGCAAAACTATCAAAGTGCCGGTAACTTGTTCGATACCGTGAAGCAAACATTGACGTTTAATGCGTATGTATCTGCAAATGACAAATTGCCTGAGCAATTACAAACCTTAAAACAGGGCATGGAAAAGCATTTAAGCGATGTGCAAGCTAAGTCTTATAACAAGCTCACCGTGAACTTTATCGAACCAGAAGCCGAAGGCGGTAAAGTCGCAACCCAAATTGCCGAAGACTATGGCTTTGAGCCAATGGCAACCAGCTTTTTCTCAGATCAAACCTTCTATTTTTACCTGACCTTAGCGGGCGAAGATCAAATCGTACAAATTCCACTGGATGACTTTAGTAACACAAGTTTTGAGCGCAATCTCGATGCGGCAATCAAGCGTTTTGCGTCTGGTTTCACCAAAAATCTAGCCCTGGTAAAACCGGCCTCAGCGCCAAGCTATGGCTACGGCATGCCGAGCAGCAGCTTTAGAGAGTTAGAGCGCATGTTAGGCTCTGAACTGAATATCATCAATGAAGATCTAAGCGATGGCAGTGTTTCTGGTGAAGCCGATATTCTGATGTTAGTCGCACCTAAATCACTGGATGAAAAACAGTTATTTGCTGTAGACCAATTCTTAATGAAAGGCGGCACGGTGATAGCGGCGACGTCACCATACAGTATCAATCTTACTGGTGGCAGTTTGAACATGACCTCGGTTGACAGCGGGCTTACAGATTGGCTGGCGCATCACGGCTTAAAAATTGAAAACAGCCTAGTGATGGATGCCACCAATGCGGCATTCCCAATTCCGGTAACGCGTAATGTCGGTGGTTTCCAATTACAAGAAATGCGCATGTTGGATTACCCCTATTTTGCAGACATTCGCGATGGTTTAAACCAAGACAATTTAATTACCTCAGAGTTACCTCAGCTGACTATGGCTTGGTCGTCGCCTATTACCCTTGTTGAGAATAAAGACAATGTGACTTTTACCAAATTAATTGAAAGCTCTGATAAGGCATGGACCTCATCGTCACTTGATGTGATGCCACAACTGAATGTACAAGGCGAAGCGAGTTATATCTCTGAAAGTGACACTGCTAAGCAGCTCATGGGCGTGATGGCTCAAGGTAAATTCACCTCATACTTTGCGGATAAAAGCTCACCGCTTTTAGCGACTGCTGAGTCTGGCAACCAAAACACACCAGTGGTTGAAAGCGCTGGGAGCGAAGCCGATAGCAACACTGACAGTCAACCCAAAAGCAATGACACCCAGTTTGATATCAGCAGTGTTATCAAACATGCACCTGAGAGTGCGCGCATTATCTTATTTAGCTCAAATGACTTTGTACAAGATCAAGTACTGCAACTTACTGCAGGCTTATCGCAAAGCAATTATTTAAATAGCTTACAGTTAATGATGAACGCAGTGGATTGGTCGCTAGAAGACAGAGCACTGATGAGTATTCGAGCACGAGGCAATTTCAACCGTACGTTACCGCCAATGGAACACGATCAGCAACTCATTTGGGAATACGGTAACTATACACTGGCCTTTGTGTTGTTAATGGCTTTAGCCCTATTTGATCGCCAACGCAGAAAGCGCAAGCAGCGTGAGTATTTAACTTGGATTTCGCAATAGGAGTGCAACCATGAATAAAGCAATAACCATTTTATCTGTGGCATTAGGCACACAGGTGATTTTAGCTGGCGCACTATTTTATAACAGCCAAAATAGCTTTAAGACACAAGCGCCAGTGTCTTTGTTAAGTCTTGAGCAACAAGCCATAACCGAAATCAAACTACAAGAAGGTGACAATGAAAATGCGCTTACGCTGGTGAAAAACGGCGAGGACTGGCATTTGGCTGAGTACCCAACTTTGCCCTTGTTAGATCACAAAGTGTCAGCACTGACTAATACTTTAATAAACAGCAAAGTGAACTGGCCAGTATCACGCACTCAAGCCAGTCACGAACGCTTTAAAGTGGCCGATGACAACTTTGAAAAACGCATTACGTACAAGCTAGCTAATGATGAGGTTGAAGTGATATTAGGTGAGTCACCCAGCTTTAAAAAGCTCTACGCGCGAAATGGCGATAATAACGATGTGTTTACCATAGACTTCAGTGCCTATCAGCTTAGTGTTGATAAAAACGACTGGCTTAATAAGTCTTTGCTTTCGGTGAAAGACATCAGCGAAATCAACCAAGCAGGACTGGCATTTGAGAAAACTGAAATAAAGCAAAAAGCTATTTCAGATAAAAATGTAGACAAAAGCTCAGCCTTACCTGACATCATCAATGCCAAAACCAGTACGAAGATCAGTGTTGAAACAGCATGGCAGGTTAAAGCCCCTGCGAAACTGCCAGAAGGTCAAACTCTCGATACTGCACGTATTGATGAGCTGATTGAGCAATTTTCGAGTTTAACTGTCACGGCGATCGCAGACCAAGAAATTGTTTTTGAAGACATTGAGAAGCTCAGCGTAAAAGATGCCAATGGCAAGCAATTCGACTTTGAATTTGCTCAACACGAAGACAGCTATTACGTAAAACGCAGTGACTTTGAACACTGGTTTAGCCTTGCCAAAGCTCAGTTTGAAAACCTAGCCAATTTCAAGGCTAATGACTTTTTCATTAACCCATCAGATGATGAAAGTAAGCAGCAACTGAGTAATGAAACAGGTAAACAAACGGATACAGAAACTTCAGATTAATTCGCCGCAGTTCTAGTTCCCCCCTTGGGCCATCGCAGCTGTATGCGATGGCCCAGCTTTAGGTAAGTGCTTGTAATCTTATTTCGAATACCTTATGACCGGACTAATTGAAGTTAATTGGGTGACAACACAAGTGAAAGCCATCGCAGACGGTCACCCGCAATATCCTGATATTTTGCCGAATTGCAATTAAATCTTCTTCATCGGTGCCTGTTCACCTTGGTATAAATATACAGGTACTATGTACTTGGAATTATTACTTTCTCTTAGTTGAAAATAGTTTTCAGTGCATTCATATGAAAAGGCATTTCCTCCCCGAAGTACAATCTTTTGTTTTTCCTCACCACTGTACTGTGCATAGAGAGTCCCTTTTTCACTGAAAATATTTAATACTTTGTCGTTTGTTGCTTGGTAATGTCCAATTAACGAGTTAGCTAGCCCTAATGCTTCTTCGTGTTTAACTGGCTTAGGTGACAATCCTAGCTGAAGAGCTATCATATTTAATAAAACTGGACCCGGATGTTTTGTATCGATATTCGTAAATGCTGTTGCAGTCAAATCTGCTGTTGGGAAATAAACATGCCATGCAAAAAATCCGGGAACCATTCCTTGATGTCCGTAACTAACCAAGCCGCTGACTGGATAAATATCAACACCATACCCGTATTTTACTTTATCTCTATTATCTAATATCGCTTGCTTGTGCATTAGTAGATAATTATCTTTTGAAATCACTTTTCCTGACTTTAAGGCTGTTTGCCATAGAGCCATATCTTCCAATGTTGAAGCTACAGCACCTGCGGCCGCAATCCAACTGCGATCTACATGCCACTTTCTTTCAGTAGAGTATTCCGGCTTAATATATGTGTTAGGACTATGAGAGCTATTTGTATATCCTTTCACTTGATCGAGTTCAGTACCTTTAGTCATTACAAAGGTATTTTGCATATTTAACGGTTTGAAAAATGCACGATCAAGATACTCATGATAAGAGACACCCGATGCCACTTCGATAATTTTACCTAAAATGACATAGCCTAAGTTAGAATAGCTATATTTTTCACCTGATTTTGAAATTAAATTTCTATTGCTTATAGTGTCAATTACCTTGTCGATTGAGGCAGACTCATCATAAACGGCTGTTACCGTTGGGTCGTCTAAGTAATCAGGTAGCCCTGATGTATGACTTAACACTCGCTCAATCGTCAAGCTCTTATAATCAGGGTTAATGCTAGGTATAAACTTCCCTAACTTATCCTGTAAAGATAACGTTCCTTGCTCAGAAAGTTTTAATATAGCCGCAGCAGTAAAAATTTTTGTCACAGAACCTATTTGAAAAATATCATCCGTTTGAAGCTTTCGTTTACTATTGAGATCAGCTAGTCCAATAGCCCCCGTATAAACTAGGCTATTTGACTGCTCTATTCGAACAGCCATCCCCGGTGCGCCAGATGAATTACTGCATTTGAGCAAGGTATCAAAATTTGAACTCCTTGCTTGTAAGTTAAAGACAAACAACCCCAATAGTAAAACCCACTTATTTGGTGTTCTCATAACCTTTCCTTCTTATTGATTACACCCGTAATCAATAAAGTATTACATTTGTAATCTTTTGAGGCAAGCTATATTTCAATATTGGTGTATTCAAATATATTTGTATTTTGAACTACCCGCTTCTGGCGCCTATGCGACGGTTCAAATTGCTTAAGCTATCAGCTCAAGTTAAAAACGTTCAGCTAAAGCAATCCCATCATAACCCTCACGCATCTTAACGTTTGCGTTGCGCGGCAACGAATCTTATCGCTGGACTTTGCTTGTTGATAAACCTTTCTTATATAGGTTATTACAGATTGGTAAGATCAGTTTCGATATGCTGCAGGCTTTTGCTCAGCGCGCGATGTAGCTCTGCGGCTGTAATGGGTTTGGCGATAAAATCGTCCATACCGACTTGAATACATCTTAATCTATCTTCTTCAAAGGCATTGGCAGTAATGGCGATAATATAAGGGTGGCGATATTTATCTGCGTGACTGCGAATTTGCCGTGTGCATTGAAACCCATCCATATTAGGCATTTGGCAATCCATTAAAATCACTGGGTAATAATTATGTTCAAGCTTTGCCAATGCTTCGATGCCATCAAGCGCAGTTTCAATACGGCATTGGGTTTTCTCCAGCATTTTCTTTACGACTATCTGGTTTACCATGTTGTCTTCAACCAACAACACCGTTACATCTTTTAAAATTGGCACTTCTATCTCGACGCTGTCGTCTTGTACTTCATGACCAATTTTACATGGCAAAACCACGCTAAAGTGGCTACCATAACCAAGCTCACTGGTTACGCTAATCTTACCTCGCATCAGTTCTACTAAGCGTTTGCAGATAGTCAAACCTAACCCTGTGCCGCCATATTTGCGAGTGGTTGATACATCGGCTTGAGTGAACTCTTGGAATAGTTTTGCCAGCTGCGCGTCACTCATGCCAATCCCCGTGTCTTGGACATCAATTCTGAGTAACTCATTTTGATATTCAACACTCAAGTTAATTTCACCGGTTTCGGTAAACTTACCGGCATTGCTCAGCAAGTTATTGATGATTTGCGTTACCCTTAAGTCATCGAGCATCAAAAACTGTGGGACATTATCTGCTAACCGAGTACGAAATATTACCCCTGTTTTTAAACCAGTTTTTTGAAAGACCTGACTCAGTCCAGTAAATAATTTACGAGTCGACACTGAATGTATATCCAGCTTAAGTGCGCCCGCTTCAATTTTTGAGTAGTCTAAAATATCGTTTAAAATTAACAGCAAATTACGCGCAGATTGCTGGATCATGCTCAGCTGCTCGGCTACATCGTCTTTTACTTTTTCGTTCTCCAACAGATAGGCGGACAAACCAAGAATGCCATTTAATGGCGTGCGGATCTCATGGCTCATATTGGCTAGGAACTGACTCTTTGCCAAGCTCGCGTTATTGGCGACCTTCACCGCTTCTATCAGTTCTTCGGTTTTTTCCGTTACTTGTTGCTCAAGATCAGTATTAAAGTCTTTAAGCTTTTTATTAAGTGCTTCATTTTCGTCATAAGCATTTTGCAAGCGGGTAAAACTCATGTTCAGCTTGAATGCCAGTTGCGAAAACTGCTGCTGCAAACCCACCATTTCTAGAAAACTGTTCTGCGGCGGCACATCCATTTTCAACATTCTGCTGGGGTCAAATTCGTGCATATGATCAGTAAGACGCTGCATTGGTTGAACCAACATTCGCGTCAGCTGACGAATAAATATACTACTGAGCAAAATAATGGTAGCCGCAAGCACAAATGACAGCCCCCAAGCAGAGGCTGCAGCGAAATTAACGTACTTACTTTCCAGCATCACTACAATGGTCCAATCTAGTGCTGATGAACTCGCACTATGAAAATAAAACACCTGCTCTTGCGAAGTAGTATACTGCTGTCTGCTGTTGTCGAACTGAGCGAGTTCGTCTTCAGTAACCTCATCGAGGATTTTAAATTCGCCTTTCAACGAGCTGTAAACCACTTTTCGTTGCTGATCAAAAATCACTAACTCGCCGCGGTTATCAAGCAGCTTAGGGATAAAGCGCTCGAACGATTCAAAAATCAATGAGCCTTCAACAATGCCTTTAAATTGCTTTTCATGGAAATAAGGCGCGGAAATCGCGACAATTGGCTCGCTTCGCATACCACGTCCTTGAAACATCTCAGAAATAAATCCATCAGGAAAATAACGGCCCTCAGAAAAATAACTGCGATCGGCCACGTTGGTAGTCGTGTTTAACAAACTGAGCTTCAACCCTTCTGGGTAAAAGTGCGTTACCATTGCTTGCTCATCAGTTACGATTGCGGTGCGAAAATGCGTGTGCAAACGCAGCAGCTGTGCCAAGGCCACATCTTTTGGTACATTTTGTTCAATACTGCGAGCGGTTAACACTACAGCTCGGCGATAGCTATCGAGATAATCCTCAATTTGCTTGGTAATGGAGCTTGAGTCTTCTTGGAGCTGCGCGCTCACTTCCATTTTTAATCGCGCATAGTAATTGTTCGTCAGGACAATAGAGGTAATGATCACAACCAACACTATCAGCAAGCTCACTGTGTAGTTAAGCATTTGATATAAACGGCTGGCGCGCCATAAATGATGTAAACAGAAAAAACCAACTAAATCGACTACTGCAAGATAAACAGCAGCGTTAATAAAATACTTTGCTAGTGCGGTAAAAATCACCAGCAATGGCAAACTTAGGACAAAGTAGCCAAATAAAAACAGTAAGGCTAGCCCTATCAATAACCAAAAAAGTATTCCACGCAGGAAAAACGGCTTATTTGCTCGCACACACACTATCTGCAACCAGATCACTTCCAGTGCAAACACCAGCGAGGGCCAACAATGCTCCCAGCGCGAATAGATAAATATCGCCCCAATGGCAACTGCCGCCAATGCATACTGCCATCCGAATAGCAGTAACACACATAACACCAATAATTGGCCAAACAGAAACTCAGAGCTGTTTAAAAACCAAAACGGTAATAGATTAACCGCCCCACCCAGCAGGCCCAAACATAAAGTTGCCAATGCAGGGAAAAGCTTATGTTGAGTTATGGACAATGCTGCGCATTCCTAATTGACTCTTGGCATTAAAGTTAAGAGCAAGCCTTAAAAAATGCCAAGGATCTTTTAAATAACTAAATTATCGGATTCGGATGAGCGGGACAGTTATGGCTTTCAACTTGTAACACCAATCTCACTTTACCGAATTGCTTGGTCAATTGTCGTTCCACAGCTACTCTACATAAATCATCATGTTGTGCCAAGGTACAGTGATGCTTAAGTACAATATGCGCCCCAATGGTGATCTGCTTTTGCAAATAACTCACAGTGACATTGTGCACACTTTCCACATGTTCCGCTGCTACGATGGCCTTTTCAATGACTGGCACGTCGGGTAACACTGGTGGTGTAAAAAATAGTCCTTTGATACACAATCTGACGACATTAACCCCAGTATAGAGTACAAATAACGAGATCAGCATACTAGAAATGACATCAATCAACTGCCAGCCAGTTAAATGTAATATAACGCCGGCGATAAAAGTGGAAATGGTAGAGAGTAAGTCCAAGAAAGAATGCAAAAAGACTGCGTAGACATTAATACTGTCTTTGCGGCCTTTATATAAGATCCACGCTGACAACCCATGGAACAAAAACCCTATCGCTGCAATCATCGACATCAGGTAGGAATTAACCGCAAAGTCTTGACCGTCATGGTGTGCTGCAAGGCGCCCGCCGCCCTCGTATAAGATAAACAAACTAATCGACAAATACAGCACGCCGTTGATAAGGCCACCGGTATACTCGGCACGCTTATAACCTTCGTTGAAGTTTTTAGCCAGCCGCACAGCAAATGCCGATGCTATCACCGCAATAAATAATGAGCTGTTGTGGACAAAAAGATGCCCTGCATCAGCAAGCACTGCTAAAGAATTAGAATAATAAGCACCGATTAATTGGATCACCATAAATGAACAGGTGATAGCGAGGGCTAATAATAACCTACGCCGAGAGGCTTCATGAGTTGTAATGTCATTCATCGAGAGTAATACGCAAGCCTTGTGAAGCAAATTCCGCTATCTCAGTACAAAAAATGTCCCAAAACACCTTCCCTCGTCCGAGATAAGACGCAGAACGAGAGATCAGATAAACAGAATTATGATATAAAGTATCAATTGTATCGCTAAACACTGCTACGCGCACCATAAACCTGCAAAATTTCTCGGTCAGAGCTACTAAAAAGACAATACTTTAAAACTGGAAATTGCATTAATACACAGCCATTACCTTATGCGTAGCGGGAAGTGTGGGACGTCTCGGAATTATCTTGCCACTCTTTGTTGTCAAGCCCTGCAGGCAAGTTTGGAAATGCCTGGCGTTTTTTCAGTGCTTCATACAAAAAGCTCAATTGCTCATCACTTAACACGACTTGCTGTTTTCGTTCGATAGTGGCTATCAATAAACGTAATGGGCAGTAGCCCAGTTTATGATGAAGATACCTAGATTCATCAGGAACAACCAGCAGGCATTCGACTTTGTGGCCTAAATTAAAGTATTTCCCAACCTGCTCGCTAAAAGCCAGACGTTGGTTTTCAAGTTGGCTATCGGAATAAGCGTAAGCTGAGTTTGTTGACCAAATACGCCAACTTGCTTGAGCACCTGACTTGAGATCAGTGTGAGGAATTTTCAAGGCAAAAATGCCAAAACGTGACAGCACTAAATGTGCGACAAGTACCTCTCCGTTTGCTACCGGCAACTGCACCTGATTGAGCAACTGATAATCCGCAGCATTCAGCTCTTGTTCTAGTAAAAGCTGCACTTTGTCAGCTAACTCCCGCGGCTTTGATGCGGCATTTCTCAAAAGTAGCCAATAAGCCAAACCACCCGAGAGAAACAGTGCAATGATAATAGGCATTAGATTGAATGTAACAGGTACTTTTGCTGACTCAACGGTTGACTCAGTGGAGCTATTAACACCGCTTAACTGCGCTATGTTAGGCGGATTTTCTAGCTCTTGTGGAGGCGCGGTTTGATTCACAAGTGCGTTTGTAGGGTTTGGCTTTGATTGTGTCTCAACCATATTCTGAGCCGCTTGACGAGCCTTAGACGCCAATTGACTTTCTCGCGTTAGCAATGCCCGTTGTTGCGTAGCCCAATCTTGTTCAAATTGCGCTCTTTGCGTTTTTCGGTGTGCGGCACACCAAACATAATCGGCCATAATCATATCGCTTTTGAGGCAGCGATTAGGCGCTAGATAATAGTTAAGCCAAGCTTGTTGCTTATGCACATCGTCAAAAAAGCTGGTTCGAAGCGGGTTAGTTGATGTGGGTACAACAGCAGGTAACGTCGCAGCCGTAGCGGTATTTAGCTCATTATCAAAGCGCGGCTCACGGCAAAACCGATTTAAGCGCTCATATAACAAACGCTCACGTAGCGATAATGCGGTCTTATCTTGGGTCTTTTGCGAGCGCTGTAATGCGCGATAGATACTATCGTGCTCGGCTTGAAATGCTTGGCATTGATTAAGCGTGAGCTGCGGCTCGAAAGCGTAAGCGGGTAGCACCAACCAAGATAAAATTAGAAAAATCCCGCGACTCATGTCCATGTCCCTAAAGCGAGTAAACACTATAACAAAACGCTCGAATATTGCCCAGTAAAATGCCGCCTGTTTAATCGCTTAACAATTGATTGAGATCCCAGCGTTCGACAATTCCATCGCTACTTAGGCTTAGTACCTGCCCTGTGCTCGCGCCACCCAGCGCAAGCACAGTTGCTTCTGCGCTATTGGCAGCAATGCGCCAAGAACCAAGTTCAGCCCCTGTCCGGCTATCCCATACAGTAAAATGCGCTTTCGATGATGTTGTCACTAACCATGCTCGGTCTTTTATCATTAGGGCTTCACGAAACCAGCGAAATCGCTCGGTGTAGTGTAACTTTGTGATTGGCTCCCCACCCACTAAATCATAAATGACTTGTTCATGCAGTGCATCCGAGGCAAAAAAGCGCTGGAAATCACTGCTCACCGCTAAAGAAGTAATGCGCTTTGGAAAAGTGAATGTTTTCAATACTTGTGCATCAACAAAACGCCATAATGCCACTTCACCATCGTAACCTGCACTCATTACTTGCGTACTGTCATTGTTCCAGCGCAAATGCGCAACATCGCTCTGGTGTGGTTTAAACAAGCGTTGTGATTGGTCAGCAAACGACAGTAAATTAACAGAACCGTCATTGAAGCCTACCGCCACATACAAACCATTTGGCGCGATTGCAATACTTACCACTCGCGCCAGCTCATCGGCTCCAGCTACAGAAAAGTATTGCTCCAACTTACCTGTTGCTACCGACCACATACTGACTTTGTGTTCGCCCGCAATCAGCAAATGTTGATTGTTATTGGCAATGACCATAGCGCGCACCCGCTCACCTAACGCTTGCCCATCTAAGGCCCAACGTCTAGTGCGTGAACTGAGATCCCATAAGCTTATAGTTTTGTCTTGATCATACGTGGCCGCAAGAGAGCCATCATGCGAAAACACCGCATTCACCACTATCCTATCGGTCAAAGCAAAGGCATCATCGGCACGCTCATTGGGTGGATCTTGGCAGGCTTGTAATAACATCATCAATAACAACAGACAATAACGCATATTAACCTCGCGGCCGTTGTAGGCTTTGCAGATCCCACGCTTCAATCAAACCATCGCTGTTGATGGTTTCAAATGTCGCACTATCAATAAAGTGTAGGTCAATGATACTGCTTCCTTCTCGCTCAGCCTGTGATATGCCGCTGCCAAGTTCCTCTCCAGTTTGACTATTCCAAATCGAAAGCTGGCCTTTTGGCGCTGTGGTGACTAATAACTGAGAATTTGGCACAAACTCAGCCAACCTAAATGCTTTAAAACGACTCATATAATTAAGCTTAGCGAGAACTTCGCCATCAGCAAGGCGGATCACCTCTTGCGCATCCAATCCGTCGGAAACAAACACCCTAGTAAAATCTTTATCTACCGCTAAACTGGTGATCCTATGCTTATAGGCTTTACTGAACAGCGCTTTAGGCTCTGCAAACTGCCAAAGGGCAAATTGACCATCTAACGAGCCACTCAGCACTTTTTCGCCATTTTGATCGATTAAAAGCTGCGTTACTTTTTGACTGTGCGGGGTAAACTGATGATTTACGCCCGTCGAAAGCTCTGCCATGTTAATGGTGCCGTCTTCCATGCCGACTACGAGGCGTTTTTTATCACTAGATAAGGCTAAAGCTGAGATCCTCGCGAGCGGCGATTGGCCGTAAAACTGTGTCGTTGCGATGAGTTTGTCGTCTGGCAAACGCCAAATCGCGAGTTCATTGTTGCTGGCATAGAGCAAAAAGGTATCGTCTGCTGAAAGTACTAAATGGCGGATCGGACGCGTAATTTTGTCACTCGGTAAGGTTTTCAGCGCTGCACTTGCTTTGCTCCAAAGTTGCACTTGTTCTTTACTATCAAGCCATAGGGTTGTATCACCTTGGTGAGAAAAAAGCGCTATTTTCACTGGCTCTTCCGTCACTTTATTGACGACTGTTGTGTGAAGCGCGGTATTTCCATTACACCCCAACAAGCCTAAAACCGTTGCAAATACCCATAAAAAGCGCGTCACAGAAGGATCATCCATTGTTTAAAACATGACTGTATGGTGGCAATCTTAGTGCTTTGGCGAGTAATTGCTCGCACTCTAAGCGTTTGACCCGATAAACGTACCGCTGTTGCCACCACAATTGATAATTTATTGTAGTGCAACATACATTCCACTTTACAACTATTTTCTAAAATCAGGTCAATTTAATTTGTATTCAATTTAGGCCAGCGAACCATAAAAATTGTAGATAAACATATTATTTACAATAACATACAAATAGATGCAGTTGCAAATCACTCTCAATTACATTAGCATGTATCCAAATTTAATCCATGTAAGATATTGATAATGCGCTCATACCCTTTTCCTTTATCAACTTTATTTACTGCGCTTAGCCTTGCCTTGGCATTGCCTGCTGTAGCACAGCAAAATGATGCCACAACAGCAAAAGACCAAGACATTGAGGTCATCACTGTCAGCCCCAAAGGTCTCATCTCGTATGTCAGTGCGGCGGCGTCTAAATCTGACGTACCAATTGTTAAAACACCAGTATCCGTGTCTGTGTTGACCGCAACACGTATAGCTGATTTAGGTGCAGAAACATTGCAAGACGCTATTGGCTATGTTGCTGGTGTATACAATGGCCCATACGGTGTGGATACACGCGGTGATTGGTCCAAAATCCGTGGTGTTGACCCAATCCAATATCTTGATGGTTTGCAACGCCAATTTGGTCACTATAACAACACCCGCCCTAATCCCTATGGCTTGGAAAGCATTGAGATCCTTAAAGGCCCGTCGTCAGTGTTATACGGGCAAGGCTCAACTGGTGGCATAGTCAATGCCATCAGCAAACAGCCAAAATCAGGTACTTTTGGTGAGGTTTGGGCGCAACTTGGCAATTATGAGCGCAAACAACTCGCGCTTGATTATAATACCGAGTTACTTGAGGATGAGCTACAAACGCGCGTTGTCGCCATGTTCCGCCAGAGCGGCACACAAACTGATTATGTTGACGATAACACGCTATTCTTTGCCCCAAGCCTAGCTTGGCAAGCCTCAGATGACACTAAAATCACTTTGCTTGGCAACTTGCAACGTAATCAATCTGGCTCATCCACTCAGTTTTTCCCACATCAAGGCACTTTGCTAGAGGCACCATTTGGTCAAATCCCCAGCGAGCGCTTTGTCAGCGAGCCGGGATGGGATAAATACGATACCGAGCAAGCTGCACTAACCGCGATACTCGTTCATCAACTTGATGAAGATAGCCATGTTCGCTTTACCACGCGTTACAGCGACAGCGAGTCCGACTATCGTTCAATTTACGCTTGGCCGCCTAAGTTTGCCGCCGATAATCGTACCGTCAAACGCGTCTTGTCAATGCAAGAAGGCACCGCCAGAAGCTGGCTCAGCGACTTGCAATACCATAGCTACATCACGCTAGGTAACACACAGCATAATATTGTGCTCGGTGTCGACCATCAGGATGCAGATACCGATACCGACCGCGCCTCTGGCACCGCTGGCGTGTTAGACTTGTATGCACCTGTATATGGTTTAGTCACTGACTTACCAAGCAGTATCGCCACCAGCGCCAAACCTCGCTACGCGGACACTATCAAAAACCAGCAGCTCGGGGTATATATTCAAGATACTTTCGAATATGAACAATGGGTGGTGAACTTGGCTGTACGCCATGACAATGTCACCAGTAAAATCAAAGCAGCCGATCCTAAGCGCAAAACACAGCAAGCTACAACAGGACGAGTTGGTGTCGTATATCAATGGCAAGGCGGATTATCGCCTTATGCGAGCTACTCAGAGTCATTTAAGCCCATTCTCGGTGAAAAACCACAAGGTGGTCGCTATGAGCCGCAGCAAGGTAAACAAGTGGAAGTTGGGGTTAAATATCAACCTACTGGCACTGAGCATCTGATCACCGCCGCTTTATTTGAGATCAAAGATGAAAACCAGATCCGTCGCGTCGCACCGGACTTTGAAGTACAAGACAGTTCAACTCAAGTAAAAGGCTTTGAGCTCGAAGCCCAGCTTGAATGGCAAACAGTCGACGTTTACGCTGCCTACTCATACACCGAAAGTGAGCAAGATGTCTCGTCATTGACTGCCAATGAACTCGCTGCGCTTTATCTATTTGGCCCAGCCAACATGAAAAGCACTTACCAAAACCAGCTACTGACTGATGGCGCACCTCTGTCTGCAACGCCTAAGCACTTAGCATCGGTATGGTTTACTTATCGTGCCGATGAGTGGCTACCAGGCTTTAAATTCGGTGCGGGTATTCGCCATGTTGGTGAAACCTATGATGGCAGCCGTGGCATTGAACTTGCGAATGGCCAAGTGTTACACAATAGCCTGACCACCGAGAGTTTTGAGCTACTTGATTTAATGTTAGGCTACAGATTCAAGCAATTTGAGCTGAGCTTAAACATAGATAACCTTACCGACAAAACCGTCATCACCAGTTGTCTTGCGCGTGGTGATTGCTTCTATGGTCAACGTCGTACAGTTACGGCGAATCTGAAGTATCGTTTCTAAAAATTCTAGTTGATATGAATAACAGTCAGCAGCAAAAGTTCGCTGCTGACTATATAGATAATGGCGAGCTGGGTCGCTATGCTTGTCTCTATTTTGCCTACTTGAAGCCTCAGCAATGTTGGCTACGCTCGCTCACCCCAACCACATAGTTTATCTATGCTCACGGGGATTGACTCACTTGCCGCCTCACTGTAACTCCAAGTAGCTTGGGCATAACATTGGTTGGCACGGTCTAATTTATGGGGGTATTACAGCGTGCGCTAAACCGCGGAGGGGGTCTAGTCAAACAAGCTGTACACAAATTAAACTTCTCCACTTTTTAGCATAGCTTATTGTTGAGTTTTTTAAAACGATAAAAGTCTCTGACCTCCTGTCATTTCTCACTTTTAATCACTGTTTGATAAATTGTCTCAACAATTCAATGCGTTTTGTCATTAAGGCTTCATATCACCTCAATAGGCTTTAACAGATTATGCTGCGTATGCTTTTCAGCGCGATGTAAACAAAGCATGGTAGGCCGAAAGGAACTATCTTTATTCACTCGACTTACTGACAAAACTCAGCCCGGTTTGCATGGCAAAAATCGCTGTACAAGCGCATGCCGATTCAACACAATGGCAGCCGTTGAAGCCACAGCATTTTCTTTGGAGCGCAAAAGTATGACACAACGCCAGCCTTATTCTGTATTGGTGGTGATCTACAACCAAAGTCATGAGTTTTTGTTACTGCAACGTAGTGACGACCCACTCTTTTGGCAATCTGTCACTGGCGGCATCGACCAAGGCGAAACGCCACTACAAACCGCCTATCGCGAACTCAAAGAAGAAACCGGCATTGATGCCAAAGCACTTGGCCTTGAGATTGTCGCTCATGACCATGTAAATCACTATGAAATCCGCCCTGAATGGCGTCATCGTTATTCAGCCAATGATTATATTAATACCGAGTATGTTTTTAGTATTCAGGTGCCAAACGCAACGCTTGTTACGCTCAATCCAAATGAGCATTTAAATTATTGCTGGCTTGACGCGCAGCAAGCCCTAGATAAGGTTTGGTCTGCCAGCAATCGTGACGAAATCGCCGCTTTGGCGCAACTGTTTCAGCCTAGCTGAGCCCGCAATATAAAGCTTACGGAGTAGCATCAGCCGCAAGTTTAAATAATAAATAATGCCAACTGATGCCATCGCGCAGCATAATATCCGGTTCATTTAAGGCTTCAAATACACACTGTAAACGGGCTTTACAGGCAAGGTTTTGCAGGGCTTGCGGCGTAAGTATGCGGGTTTTTCGGGCTGACAACTCAGCTTCATCCTGACCATGTTTAATGCTAATCACCAATAAGCCATCGCTGCACATCAACTGCTTTAATACTAACAAAGATTGCACTATGGCGGTGTCTTCCAACTGGGTTAGCACTGAGCTAAGTAGGATGAGGTCGAAGCGTTCTTCACGTGGTAACAATTTGCTGAGCCTAGGTAATGCATCATCCACCCACTCAATTGGCAAAGTGCGGGTATAGGCTTCGCCCATACGTCTTAAACTCGCCGCAGGTTCGACAGCAACTACACGCGGTTCATTTCCACTTAGCGCAAAAAACTGTGCATCGCGGCCAGCCCCAGCGCCGACATCCAAAAACGCGGCATGACGCTTTTTTAAGTATGGGGTCAACCAGTGTCGCCACACCCCATGTACGATATCAAAGTCCAAGGCTTGATATTGATTAGCCAGCTCATAAGCATGTTGATTATAAAAATGATATGGCATCTGCGCTGCTCATCGTTATAGATGGTAATGCAGTATAGTTACGTTAGGTAACAGAATTATGAAAAACCGCAACAAACGAGCTAAAAAGCCAATTACCACTCAAGTAATTGGCTCGCAATTAGCAATACCGAGCGCATAGCAGGCAAGTATTATTGCGCTGCGATCCACAGCACGCCTACTTCCTTATTCACCACTTTAACATGCTGACCTTTACGAAGGGGCTCTGTACTTTTTAACTGCCATTGGATCCCAGAATAAGCGTAATGGACGACAGCGCCTTCGTTAACGTCTGCCTCTAACACAAAACTGAGCTCTGCAAAATCGCTATGGACTTGAGAATGGTCTTGTTTATTTTGCAGCTTACGTAACGGCTGCCATAGCAGTAAGGCGAGCACAGCGGTCAATATCGCATTAAGCCACAATGCAGTTAACCATGTTTCTGGTAGCAAGCCAAAATACATCACTACTGCACTGATAATTAACGCTATACCAAGAAACAACAACACAAATGTGGCAAACCCCAGTATCAACACTTCGATACATAGTGCCAATACGCCTAAAATTGCCAGTGTTTCCCAGAGATTTTCGCTGATCCAGCCCATAGCTTAGCCTTTTTGCACTTTGTTTAACGTATTAATAATAGACATACTTTGTGCCACCAGTGCACTTGCGTCTGTACTGCCCTCTGGCAACAACACCACTGATGAATGCTTAGCGATGGCTTCTTTGGCGGCAATGGCTTTGGTGGCTAAATCAAGTTGAATGGCTTTTTGCCCTTCTACGGTATTGGCGGCTTCGCCTACTTGTCTGAGCGCCTCTGCTTGCGCTTCTGCAACCGCTAGTATGGCACGCGCCTCACCTTCAGCACGGAGGATCTGCTCTGCCTTTTCCGCTTCGGCTGCCAGTACTTGGGCCTGCTTTTTACCTTCGGCAACGTTGATTGCCGCTTGTCTATCCCCTTCTGACTCAAGAATTTGCGCGCGCTTTACCCGCTCCGCTTTCATTTGCGCTTCCATCGCCTCCATAACCGAGTTTGGCGGCACTATATCCTTAATTTCGTAACGTAATACCTGAATACCCCAAGGATCTGAAGCTTGGTTGATAGCCGCTACAATATTGGTGTTCAGTAAGTCACGCTCTTCAAAGGTTTTATCCAGCTCCATTTTACCAAGTTCACTACGCATTGTCGTTTGCGCCAACTGCGTCACAGCAAAAATATGGTCATCTACGCCATAGGTCGCTTTGTATGGATCAAGCACCCGAAAATACAGGACGCCATCAACAATTAAGGAAATATTATCACGCGTGATAGCAGACTGAGACGGGACATCAATTGCCTGCTCCTTTAAACTGCGGTCCGCAGCAACTCTATCAATAAAAGGTACGATAAAATTTAGGCCCGCTTCTTTGGTCGATTGAAACTTGCCGAAGCGTTCAACTATCCAAGCGCGGTTTTGTGGCACAAATTTTATACTGCTTTTTAGTACAATGAGCACAAAGATCAGCAAGAAAAAATTAACGCTCAGAAAAATATCGAGTATATCGGTTGGTTGGTCCATCTTATTCTCCAGTTTTTTGTTCCTGAAAACAGCCTAGCAGTTGTGTGCGGTGGCCGCCAGAGATTTTTGTTCCAGTAACAACAGTGTAAAATTAATGTAAATATTTCCATTGACTTTACCTTGTTTAGCGTTAGATTAGACAGTATGAACTTAACAGACAACCAAGTTCAGATTTTTTACCCAGTGAGTTTTAACGTGGCTTCGGCCACGTTTTTTTATGCATAAAAACATGGCGCGGAATCGCGCCATGTTTAATGTAGTGTGACCTTACTTTTGAACCTGAGTAAGTGTCCTAACTTCTTACCCGAGCATCAGGTTATTTAAGGTCAGCTAGCAGTACTTCAACCGTTTTTGCAAGTTGCTTGTCTTCACCTCGCACCAGCGAATTTGGGTCGTTGTTCACCACAACATCCGGTATTAGGTCGCGGTTTTCTTGCAGGTTTCCGTCGTTGTCACGCATGCCCACTTGTGGAATACCAAACACTAAGTCACCCGTAAATTGCGTTTCCCACCAAACCGCAGTGCCCGTTGCCGCCACTGGCATACCAACCAATTTACCCAAGCCAAGCTGTTTGTAAGAATACGGGAATAAATAAGCATCTGAATAATTACCTTCGCTCACAATCACCGCCGACGGGCGATACCATTTACCAAGTGGCTCTGCACCTAATTGTTGACCACGTGGCACAAAGTCAAAATACTTTTTACCAGAAAGTAGGGTATTGAGGTCCTCATGCAACCAACCACCGCCATTAAAGCGCGTATCAACAATCATGGCCTCTTTATCAGCATAGCGGCCCAACATGTCGTTATAAACCGTCTGGAACGAGCGAGTATTCATGGCTTGCACGTGCACATAGCCAATCCGCCCGCCGGACAAAGTCTCAACCAGCGCTCGGCGCTGCTCAACCCAGCGATCATAACGTAAATGATATTCGTCACGGCTGGTAATCGGTCTGATCACCTGATCAAAGGTCTTTTCGCCATCAGAGACGCTAAGACGCAGTCTTTGCCCGGCTTTGTGATCTAACAAAGCATAAGCATTGACTTGCGGCGTCAATGCAACACCATCAATGGCGGTTATTACCATGCCAGCTTTAACTTTACTGTTTGCTTTATCTAATGGGCCTTTGGCCATCACTTCACTGATTTTTAAACCGTTGCCCTGATAGCTTGAGTCAAAAAACGCCCCTAACGACGCGGTATTGCTACCGCTTGGCGTTGGGCGATAGGAAGCACCAGTATGGGAGGCGTTGAGTTCACCTAACAATTCGCTCAGCAAAGTGGCGAAGTCACGCGGATGGGCAATGCCAGCAAGCTTAGCTTGATAAGCGGCTTTCATGACATCCCAATCAACCCCATGCATATCTTTCACATAGAATTTCTCTTTGGTTTGACGCCAAATATGCTCAAATAAATGTTCACGCTCCGCCGCTTCATTGACTATCACTTCTGCAGCAAAGTTAATTGCCGTCGGCTTTCCTGAACTCAGCTCGACTTTACTCAATTTGCCACCGGTTAGGACATAAGCAAATTTTTCGTCTTTATCGACTTTCATACTCGCGCCATCAGCGCCCAGTTTTGCAACTAAGGCCGTCGTACCTTCATTAAAGTCACGTTTCCAAAGGTCAAAGCCTTGCTCAAATTGCGCAAGATAGTAAAAAGTTCGACCATCCTTAGTTAAATAAGCGCCAGATAGGTCAGCGCTATGTTGGGTAAGACGAACATTGCGCTCTTGAAGATAACGTAAGTCAATCTCGATAGCTGTGGTTGAGGTCTTATCAACTGCAGCATCTTTACTATCTTTACTTTCGTCGTCTTTAATTGCATCGTCTTTGGCTTTTTTGTCTGCCTCTGCCAACTCTTGCTCAAGCGCATAGTCTTCTTTACTGAGCTTAAACTTATCAAAACTGCGCTGGTTTAAAAACGTTGCCAGTACGTTGCTTTCACTACCCCAACTGCCATGTGCTCGACGTCCATACTTATCGCTGAACCACAGCAGTGCATTGCCATCCATCGCCCACATGGGCTCTGAGTCACCATAGCCACTTTGAGAAATGTTGATAGGCTCACTATTACCATCGGCCGCGACAATGCCTACGTCTGTCATCCAACGTTGTTGCGCAAGGTAGTGCGTAGCTAACCATTTACCATCTGGCGACCACGCAAAATATTGGTCGCCATCTGCGTAAGAATAATTGTACTTTTTGTCCAGTACGGTGCGGGTTTTACCACTTTCAAGATTAAGCACTTTAATCGCTGCGCGGTTAGCTAGATAAGCAACCTCTTTACCATCTGGCGAATAAGCGGGTTGGAAGGTTTCATCTTGGTCTGCAAGTAAAGCTTGCTCTGCAAATTGCGTTGCAGCAAAGAAGTACTTATCGCTTTCATTGACCAAAGACGTGGTATACAAATTCCAACTGTTATCACGCTCTCCCGCATAAAGTACTGAGCGTCCATCCGGAGAAAACGATACATTACGCTCTTGTTCTGGGGTGTTGGTTAATCTAACAGTCGTGCCGTATTCTATCGCGGTAACATAAACATCGCCGCGCACCACAAATGCGACTTCCTTACCATTTGGAGATAATGCAAACTCGCTAGCGCCGTTGTTTTTAACTTGGCGCTCCATTGCATTACGATTGCTATCAATCGCAATTTCAATATTAACAAGTACAGGTTTACGGCTGCCTTTGTCCAAACGATACACATTACCATGGTAGCTGTAGACGAGATTTCCTTGCTTGTCGGCACTTAAATCACGTACTGGGTGGGTGTCGTGCGAGGTTAACTGCACTGACTTTTTGCTATCAAAATCATATTGATAAACATTGTAAGTACCATGTTGCTCGGAAAGGTAGTAAAAACCTTGGTCTTTATCGCTCCATACTGGGTCACGGTCTTCACCATTAAACTCTGTCAGTTGTTGACGTGTTTTGGTTTTGGCGTCCCACAGCCAAATATCACGCGTAATTGAACTGGTGTGTTTCTTACGCATTGGGTCTTCATAGCCCTTTGCGTCTTGATACAGCAGTTTGTCGCCCTTGCGGTTAAAACGTGCTTTTTCCATGGCTAAGGTATCTACTTGCACTGGCGTACCGCCACTCAATGCGACTTGGTAGGTTTCTGAAAGCACACCGTAGGGGAATTGCGCTGACTTGGCATCGTCCGTGCGTAAGGAAGTAAACAACACAGCTTTACCATCGCCAGTAAAATCACTCGGGATATCATTGGCAGAATGGTAGGTTAAGCGCTTTGCAACGCCGCCGCTTGCTGGCACCACAAAAATGTCGAAGTTGCCATAACGATCTGAGGCAAAAGCCAGTTGTTTGCCATCGGCCGACCAAACTGGGTAGCCATCGTAGGCTGCATGTGTCGTTAATGGCTGTGCTTTACCGCCTTTGGCAGCAACCACATATATGTCGCCCTGATGAGCAAAGGCAATGGTTTTGCCGTCGGGAGAAAGCGCGGTTTGGCGCCACCAATTGCTATCAATTTGCTCCGCAGCAGATAATGCTACGCTACCAAATGCCCCTGCAGCCATGATCACTGCAAAAGCTGTACGGCTCAAGTTCGCCATAAAATCCCTCGTTTTATTATATGTGTATCTAGGGTGTGAATACTTAACTTACTGCAACAAAAACAAACTGCAAAAGTCAACACGCGCTAATAGTTACCGAGGTTATAACATGTCTGTGGTTTTCAATGTTGAGTAAAGCGGTCAATCAACCTATATAAATGTAAAGAATTGTGTCAAATCGGGCTGCAAAGAAAATGTGTAGTTTGATTAATGTGACGAGCTGTTTTGGCGGCTCAGGCATGACTTTTGTTCATTAAAAAAGCCACGCAAGGTGCGTGGCTTGGCATTGCTTGGGTGTAATAGCAATGTAAATTGGTTAGGCTGCAGCGCTATCTGATCCTTGCCCTAAACGAATTAGGTAATCAAATGCACCTAGGCTTGCGGTTGCTCCACTGCCCATGGCAATGATGATCTGTTTAAATGGTGTGGTGGTTGCGTCACCTGCGGCATAGACGCCTGGGAGCGTAGTTGCGCCTTTCGCGTCAATCACAATTTCACCAAAACGTGTGAGTTCAATACCACTGTCTTTTAACCAGTCAGTATTTGGCACTAAACCGATTTGGACAAAAATGCCTGCCAGTGCAACCGTTTTTAATTCGCCAGAGGTTCTATCTTTATAAACTAAACCCGTGACTTTGTTACCATCGCCCAGCACTTCTGTGGTTTGCGCACTTTTGATAATGGTTATGTTAGGTAAGCTTCTCGCTTTACGGATCAAAACCTCATCCGCTCTTAAGGTATCAGCAAACTCCAATACCGTAACGTGCGAAACGATGTTAGCCAAGTCAATTGCCGCTTCAATACCTGAGTTACCACCACCAATCACAGCGACTGGCTTGCCTTTAAATAATGGGCCGTCACAGTGTGGGCAAAATGCCACGCCTTTACCTTTATATTCTTGCTCGCCCGGCACATTCATGGTTCTCCAACGCGCTCCCGTTGCCAACACCACCGACTTAGCTTGTAGCACTGCGCCATTTTCAAGCTCAATTTCAAGATGTTCGCCACGTTTTAATGATTTTGCGCGCTGACTTTTCATAATGTCGACGTCGTACTCTTTAACATGCTCTTCTAAATGCGCGACCAGTTTTGGTCCTTCGGTAGCCTTAACCGAAATAAAGTTCTCAATCCCAACAGTATCGGCTACTTGGCCGCCAAACCGCTCTGCCACCACGCCAGTATTTAAGCCTTTACGTGCTGAGTAAATCGCCGCTGCTGAGCCTGCTGGGCCACCACCAATCACTAACATGTCAAAGACATCTTTGTTATTTAATGCCGCCGCTTGTTTAGCACCGGCGTTTTTATCGACTTTATTTAAAATTTCAGTCAGGCCAATGCCACCTTGCGAAAATGGCTCACCATTTAAGTAAACGGTTGGCACCGCCATGATGTTTTTTGCGCTCACTTCCTCTTGGAACAATGCGCCATCAATCATAGTGGCTTTCACCTTCGGATTTAATGCGGCCATTAAGTTGATTGCCTGCACTACTTGCGGACACGTTTGGCAACTGAGTGAAATATACATTTCAAAATTTAATTCTGTTTCTAAGCTCAGGATAGACGCTTTGTCTGCATCGCTGACTTTAGCTTGATGCCCTCCACTGTGTAGTAGTGCCAGCACCAAACTGGTAAATTCATGCCCCATTGGAATACCAGCGAAGGTGATTTCGGTATTGCGGGTTGGGCTAACCACCGTCATTGACGGAATACGTTGCTTGTCTGTTGCTTCTTTCACTGTAATAAGCGAACTTAATGAAGCGAGATCATCTGCTAACTGCTTTAACTCTTGAGATTTTTTGCCTCCATCAACAGCGATGACCAACTCAATTGGGTCAGATAGCGAGTTAAAGTGGCTTTTTAATTGGTTTTTAATGTTGTTATCTAACATGGGTTTAGTCTCAACTGCTGTCATTTAGAGGGGCTCGGTTGAGCCCCAAATTTGCTTAACGGGTGTAAAATCGCTTAGATTTTGCCAACTAGGTCAAGTGATGGCGCTAATGTCTCATCACCTGGTTGCCAAGAAGCTGGACATACTTCACCGTCATGGCTTGCAACGTATTGTGCCGCTTGTACTTTACGTACTAGTTCTTTGGCGCTGCGGCCGATACCGAGGTCGTGCGTTTCAACCACTTTGATTTCACCTTCAGGGTTAATCACAAACGTACCGCGCAGCGCTAAACCTTCTTCTTCGATCATCACACCAAAGTTGCGAGTGATGCGGCCTGTTGGGTCACCAATCATTGGGAATTGGATTTTCTTAATAGTGTCTGACGCGTCGTGCCAAGCTTTGTGAGTGAAATGCGTGTCAGTTGATACTGAGAACACTTCAACACCCATACCTTGTAGTTGCTCGTAGTGGTCTGCAAGGTCACCTAATTCGGTTGGGCACACAAACGTGAAGTCTGCTGGGTAGAAGAATACGATTGACCATTTGCCTAGCAAGTCTTGCTCGCTTACTGGTACGAATTCGCCATTGTGGTAAGCCGTTGCTTTGAAAGATTGAATTTTTGTATTGATTAAAGAAGACATAAGTATTTCCTCACTTGTATTTAAGATAATAAAATTAAGCCACTCAGGTCAGGTTTAGGTAAGCTGGCCTTGTTAGCTTTCGATGGCATAAAGATATCGCGAGAGAATTAATTAATGAAATGGATTGATTAGATTGCAGTAATCGATATTTTAGATTGATCTATACTTTCCCCCATTCTCTAGCATGTCTTTGCAAGTAAATTTGCATCAATGGGTTAAATCGCTGAAAATTAACTAACTTAGACCAACGAGCCAGCACATGCACCAGTATTACACTCACATTCAACTTGCCTACTTCGGCTTTATACCTTTCTTGCTCTCAGTTGCTTGGCAATTAATGGCTGGCGCCAACCACAGCGCAATCCAGGCGTTTTTGTTTTACAGTGTTGCGGTGATGGCGTTTTTGGCGGGTAATCTTTGGCGAGCTGGCGAACAATCTGAACGCGCTGCGCGCTTAAGTGTGTTGGCAGTTTTGCCCGTGCCTGCGCTGGTGTTTGTTGCCGTAGAGTGGCAAATCGCGTATTTGGCTTTCTGTTATTGGCTAGTATTAGGGATTGAAAAGACGACGCCTGCATGGCAAAACTATCATCCAGAGTACAAAAAAATGCGCTTGCTACTGACGTCAGTGATCTTTGTCTGTCATTTATTCCAAATTGCCATGGTATTTGCGCTGAAAACACCTTAAACAGAGCATGAAACGCATTGTCCAGCTATAACTTATTGGTATTCCAACTTAAATGGCGATTGCAATGCGTTATCCTTATCTGACAATTTTGCTGTGGTGTGTAACTGGCTTCGCCTCTGTCTGGTTGCTTGTCAAACGGCCTCAGCAATGGGACACAGTGGAAGAGTTGTTGTGGCTCTCGGTTTCATTGTCAATGCTGTTGCAACTACACCCACACTCGAAAAATCGCTTACTAAACGTAGCGTGGCCTCTCTATTGCTTTGGCTTATGCTTAGATTTACTAGATGATTTCATTGCAAGCGACAAACTCCCAATTTTGCTTTTTGATACCTCGCTAAAGAACATCGGGTTTTTACTTATCTGTAGCTCGCTGCTACTCATGCTCAGGGATAAACGCAGTGATATTGTGCACTTAAACAACGAAATCGCTGAGCGTAAACAACTCGAAGCTAAACTGACTTTTGAAGCCTACCATGATGCATTAACTGGGCTTGGTAATCGCCGTGCTTATTTTGAACAATTTAAGGCCTTGAGTCGCTCTCACGGCTATCTTTTTTACTTTGATTTAGACCACTTCAAACAAGCCAATGACAAATACGGCCATCAGCGTGGTGATCAAATTCTCAGTGCTTTTGCCAACTCCTTGCAGCATCACTTTGCTGCCGACTTATGTTTTCGCCTTGGTGGTGATGAATTTGTTGCGTTCACTAGCGACGATAGTATTCAGCCAGTCAAGATACGCGACCATCTACTAGAACAAATATTTGAGTTTGGTGTGGGTGTCAGTATCGGCGTCGCCAAATTAGCACAGGATTCCGACCCTGACGCGATATTGCATCAGGCTGATGAAGCTATGTATCGGGACAAACAACAGAAAAATTCTCGCCGTTGTGAAAGACCTTGACTGGCGCAGCCTGATATTCGCTGATACTCTAAGCTTAACCCCACCGAATGAGGAAACACAGTGTTTAGTCAATTATTTAGTAACAAAGCGCTGGAACAAGAATTACAACAACTCAAACAACAGAATGCCGCGCTAAAAGACGACAACCGCGCCCTTAAGGCGGAAAAGGAACAATTACAACAACAGTTGGTTGAAACCCATGCCCAACTCAACGACAACACAGATAATCAATTACTGCAGTGTGCGCTCAATGGTTTAATGCAAGTGCAAGGCATTCGTGAATCAGTTTTGCACAGTTTTGAAGAAATCGACCATGAAAGCCGCGCCATCAATAATGTCAATCAATCATTTGAAAAGTCAGAAAACGCTCTGAAAAATATTCTTTCAGGGATGACCAGCCTAGATAAAAACATGGGCGGCATGACCAGCAATATTTCTGGCCTTTCGCAAATGGCAGACAGTATCAATACCTTTGTGACGACCATTTCTAAAATCTCCGACCAAACCAATTTACTCGCACTCAACGCTGCCATTGAAGCGGCGCGTGCTGGTGAAGCGGGTCGAGGCTTTAGTGTGGTTGCCGATGAAGTTCGTGCACTTGCTACCAACACTAACGAATCCGCCAATGAAGTTTCTGACTTAGTTAAGAAAATCATTAGCACCACACAACTCACCGTTGATGCGGTAAGCGTTATTCAAAACTCCAACCATCAATTGTCGTCAAGTATTGCGCACTTAAATGACGAGTATCAGGAAATTGTCAGCCGTTGTGGCAACATGAAGGACACCATAGTACGGGCCACTGGTTTAACGTTTGTGCAAACTGTTAAACTTGACCATGTCGTGTGGAAAGGTGATGTCTATGCTCAAGTGATTGGCCGCAACCGTAAAAAGCCAGAAGAGTTCAGCGACCACAGCATGTGCCGCTTAGGCCAATGGATGAAATCTGAAGGCGGCAAGTTATATGGTGATGCTTCTGCGTTTAAACGCCTTGACGCGCCGCACCGCGAAGTCCACCGCGCTGGGGTTGAAGCAATGAAACAAATGCGCAGTGGCAATAAACAAGCTGCGATTAAAGAGCTCAACAAAATGGAACAAGCCAGTAGCGATGTTATGCACTTGCTTGATGAACTGGCGCACTTAAGACGCTAGTTTTACGCTCTTACTGGTGCGGACAACCCTATCCGCACCCTTAATACCACTTAACCCCTTCCTTGACGTGGAAAATTTGCTACACTTGCCGCCCTTTGCAGCTATTTACCGAAGTAAGATGTTTCTAGACCCAAATTGGCGTGTCCTCACTGTAGGTGACGGCGATCTATCGTTTTCTCGTGCTTTAACGCATTTTATTCCAGCAACACAATTGGTCGCATCGGTACTCGACAGCGAAACCGTGCTGCGCGAAAAATACCAAGCTCATGCGATTGACGATTTACGCGCACTCAACGTGCCCATTTACTTTGAGTTCAATGTCTTAGATGATTCTTGCTGGCAGCAACTGGCGCAAAAATTTGATGTGGTGATTTTCCAGTTTCCGCTTATCCCAGCATTCAATGACCAGCAACAGTTTGAGCAAAACCCACATTCAATCAATACCTTAAATCGTATTTTATTGCGCACCTTCATTAGCGCCTCACAGCGCTTTGCGCTAGATAGCAATGGCCCGATGCTAAGTTATATTACCTCCAAAGACGTTAAGCCTTACCGCGATTGGAATATTGAAGGCACGCTAGTCCAAGGCTTACCCTATCAGTTTTTGGGTAATTCACGTTTTCATCTAGAACGCTTCCCTGGTTATCAAATTCGCAATGTTGACCGCGATAAACATGTGAAAAACACTTCTGGGATCACTTACGTATGGTCACCTAAACCTTGGCCAGAAGCGCATCAACATGCCCCTCATCGACCACAAATACCTTATTATTTCAACGGCAACTATTGCACTATGTGCCGCGCGGGTGAGTTTAAGGGTGAAGCCGACATTAAAGCGCATAACAAGTCGCGTTTACATAAAGTTGCGCAACTTCATGAAAACGCGTGGCAAAGCTATTTGCAGCAACTCGAAAATAATTAGGGAACAAAGTTAGCGCAAAAGTTAATAAAAAGATGCTTGATTGTATCGATCCAATAAAGTATACAATTAAGCATTGTTCTCAGCTAAAAGTGCCAGTAGACTAGCGCCTCTCCCGTGCTTTGGACTGCAATTTGTATGGTAATTAACCGCGATTTTATCTTTGCTTTGGCTTGTTTGTTAGTAGCTATGGTGACCATTCAGTCCGGTGCATCTATCGCTAAACAATTATTTCCCCATGTTGGCCCTGAAGGCACCACGGCATATCGGCTTGGTTTCTCAGCGCTTATTTTATGTTTGGTATTTCGTCCTTGGCGGCAATTACCCAGCAGTTGGCGCAGTATTTTTGTTTATGGCTTGTGCCTTGGTGGCATGAATATCCTATTTTATTTTGCCATCGAGCGGATCCCGCTAGGTATAGGCGTAGCGCTTGAGTTTACCGGCCCTTTAGCGGTTGCGCTGTTCTCATCAAAACGCAAACGCGATTTGTTGTGGGTGGTATTTGCACTGGTTGGCATAGTATTGTTATTACCCGACCTATCAAGCGTAGACGGTCTTGACCCAGTCGGCGTCGTGTTAGCCTTGGCCGCAGGTGGCTGTTGGGCTGGGTATATTTTGTTTGGTAAAAAGACCGGCAACCAAGGCTCTGGCGGCGTTACCGTTGCTTTAGGTATGACGATCGCCGCTATTTTTGTCGTGCCAGTTGGCGTGGTATCGCAAGGTACAGCGCTACTTAATTGGGAGCTGATCCCACTCGGTATCATGATTGGTATTTTATCCAGCGCCTTACCTTATAGCTTAGAAATGGTCGCGCTACGTAATATGCCAGCGCAAGGTTTTAGTATAATGATGAGTTTAGAACCTGCGATCGCCGCTTTGGCAGGCCTACTCATCTTAGGCGAACTGCTTAGCATTTGGCAGTGGCTTGCGATCCTCATGGTTATCGTTGCATCAGCAGGTAGCTCCATCACCAGCAAGCATAAATAACCTCTAAGACTAAGTTCTCAAAGTATCGGCAAAGGTACGTAGCGCGTTCCTTTGCTATTTTTTGGCCTGAATAAACGTCAATCTCGGGCACCTCTGCAACATGTACTTTATCCTTATTTACGAGCCAAACACGGTCAATGCGCGCGGCTCGTCAAAGGTCTAGTCAGAATGATGGAGTACAGTAAAGCCACCATGCAACACAATAAGCCTATGCCATAAATGGATATTTCTTGGTGAATAGCGAGAAAATCCATTGCCTCAAAACCATTCATTGGCCCTAAGTACCAAATGATTAAAAAGACCAAATCAAAAGGATGGCGTTGCTTAAACCAAGGTCCTATCACAAACGATAACAACACCCACACTGTGCAGCCAATAATAAGGCTTATTGCATTGAGCAAGCCATATTGAACCCATACCCACACAACACTGCCTAGTTGCGTGCCAATCATAATGAGCACCGCAGTCATAATTTGCGTATAGCGGCGATGTGTTTCTGAAACAGTACAATGGTTTAGTAACAAACCCAGCTGTGCCTTGTCCTCACGAATACCTAATTTTCCGAGCATGTTGAGATTGAGTAGACACAACAGACCCATTAACAATTTGGCGGTGTCATTTTGCAACAGTGCAACAATACTGAGGTTTAAAATTAACATCGCCAGCCATAAAAATTTCGGTATAGCACGCGTTAATAAGCTTAACTCGGTAATAAACAAGCGTACCAACGGCGAGTTTGGATACAAAGCACGAAGCCTATCGAAAAGACGGGCCGAAACTAAAGTACGATTGTCCTTTTTAATCGACTTTTTGGGTACGTGCTTAAATCTATCAAATACCACAACAGCCAACGCGAACACGGCAAAACCAAATAGCAGCACCAGCGCGCTTTCACTTAAGAGCCCGCTATTGAATGACAAGTCTTTGATCAGAATCGACCCAAGCGCCTTTAGGTTTTCGGGCGAATCAACCAACACACCGATACTAACCCCACTCCCTGTAGTATTTGGATAAGCCGCTAAAATAGCCTCATTAATTTGCGCAGATATTTCAACAAAACCCGGTTGGCTTCCCCCTAAACTGGATAAGATCCCTGCAAAGAGAAAAAAATAGACGACGTTACCTAGCGAGCTTGCAAGTCTTGGATGGCTATCAAAAAGCGACGCAAATGCGGCACAGACAAATAACGATGGCAACAGCACAACAACAAACAACTTAATATAAATACCGAGCTCAAAGGAGTATTGGTCATAAACAAACACATTCAACAACATGGTTGTCAGTAGTGTGGTGCCGCAAAGAGTCGTTAGTACCATCCATGACGCAAGTGTTTTTTGCAAAATATACTCAGTGTTCGACATCGATGTATGAGCAAGTAACACACCTAGATTGCGTTTTCTATCAAGCGAAATCGCGCCTTTAATAAAATAAAAACCAAATAACGCCACTAACATGGAGGTCATCATGCTGTAGATGATTGCCATCCAAACGCTGTTGTACGCTCCAATAATCCCTGAGACTCTAAATGTGACATAACCGTCTTCAGGCAGAGGATAAAAACCCAATGAAAGAAGGAGTAAGAGGATGAGTAAACCTAAACTGTTTTTGCGCGCCAGCTGTAATCGATAATCAATCCAAGTACGCTTAAAAAACGACCTCATGCCAATGTTTCCTGGGCAGCGCGATTCACCGCCAAGTAGGCATCTTCCAAGGTTGGTACAACTGCCCTTGCATTTTCATCAGGTTGATCACCGGACACAATTTTCAGTAAGTAACCCAACTCGTTGCGCTCTGCATGCGCCACTGTCTGAGTAGACTTTAACTCTGCATAGCGATTGGTTGAAACTTGTAATTCCCAAACTTGATGCTGAGCCGCACGTTTCAACGCGTCAGCTGAATCAAACCAGTTAAGCTGTCCGTGATTCATAATGGCAATACTATCCGCGATAGACTCTATATCACTCACGATATGGGTAGATAGTAAAATCAGCCTGTCCGCTGCAAGCTCAGCGAGCATGTTTTTGAATTGGTTTCGCTCTTCTGGGTCAAGCCCGACTGTCGGCTCGTCAACTATCAGTAATGCGGGGTTATTCAAAAGCGCTTGGGCAATCCCGACACGTTGGCGCATACCGCCAGAATAAGATGATAATGGAAAGTGAGCAACATGAGTGAGGTTGAGCGATTCAAGCAGAGTATCAATTCGCGAGCGTGAAGTTTTTGTGTCGAGCTGTTTTAAATCACTGATATACGATAAAAACTCTATGGTGGTCAATTCGTCATAGACACCAAAATACTGCGGCAAATAACCCAGCTCTTGGCGTAAATGCTGGGGTTTGCGAATAATCGACTCCCCTTTCCAAAGCACCTCGCCCTGTGTTGGTTTTTGCAACGTAGCTAAGATATTCATTAAAGAAGATTTACCCGCACCATTTTTACCCAATAAACCCACAATACCCTGGCTTAAATTTAGGTTTATGTCGCGAAGTACAGCTTTGTCTTTTTTATAATAATGAGTGAGCGACTGAACTTGTAACATGCGTTTCTCCTTGAGTATGCTGTTGAACCGCATACTCTTACATACCGAATAGAGAAACGCATTTTACGTAACATTTATTTAAATTGTAAACAAAATAAAACCTTAGGAACTGCTTTTATTTATTTACATTTAACAAATAGTCACCTGCACCTGAGTAAGACAGTACAATAAAGCGATAATAGCCATTACTTGCACTGTAGGTTATCGCTTCATTCGATGTGGGTGATTCAGAGACCGCCACTTGCTGCCAAGCACCATTCACCCATTTCTCTAACTTAAGATCAAAATCAGCACCTGCTGGCCCTTGCAAGGTTGCCTTTATCGTCCCACCCGCATATTGAAACCAGTTGCCATTAGGTTGAATAGCTTGCTGTTTGTTATTCAAGTAACCAGTATAAACCTCGCCTGCTGGCGGTTCTACAGCACCAAGGTCAAAGCTGATAGTCGCGGCAGGGTCGGAAACACCGCTAATCGCAAGGCCTGAATCATTGCCATTCCACCACAATGAATTAGTGCCTTTGCTAGTGAGCGCATTAGGCAAGGTGGCACTAAATTCACCGTTCACATCAAACAGGTCGTTAGCATCGCCACGGTTACGGTTGTTTTCTGGGTCGCGTCTGGCATCAGCATGTTCCATTTGAATATATGGATGCCATTCATCCGAGTTATTCCCCGCAGGGTCAACATGCCAAATTGCTAAGCCTTGATCCGGCTGCTCTGAGTTTTGCCCTGCGCGGTGGATAGCCTCAATATAGAATGCTTCTTGCGTATTTTGTGGGTTCGACCATTTGTATGAAGTATTACTGGCTGCGGTATGCGTCAAGCGACCACTTGGCGCGTTGGCATTAAGTGCAGGGTTTAGCTCAGTGACAGTATCCCACCCTGCAGTCGCGCGTAGCGGTGCCACCGGGCGAGTCGGTTTAAAACGGTTAGTGTCGCCAATAGCGCCAAAGCCCATGACACCAAAACTTGCGACTGAACCTTGCGAAGTACCATCATAGTCATAAAGATCAGGCCAGTTGGTGATCAAATGCCCAGATTCATGCACAAAAGTACCAATGGCTAAGCTATTACCCATGTCAGTAATTTGGTATCTGTCAGTACAGACACCGTCGGCACAAAAGCGTGGGCTGAGCTGTGCCATATGCGGCCATAAGCCTTTAGACCAGCTGCTGTCGGAAGCGCCCGCGTAGAAAATATTCAGGCCGCGAATTTGCTTAGAGCCATTAGTAGTGAGCGACGCAAAGTTAAAGCCTTGGGTGTTTTCAAGCCAATTTAACGCTTCTTTGATCAGTTCTTGCGAACGTACTGTTGAGCTATAACGGCTGTCAGCATAGTAAGCTTTGTTGTTTTTTGCGGTGTAATACGCCGTCACAGTATTAGTGTAATCTAATTGATTACCCGACACTGAACGGAAGTAACCTCTAACCGACTGCGCATTGCCAAACTCACTGTAATTTAAATCATTTAAAAATGATTCAACTTGGCCTTTAGTAATGGTGCCGCGTGCATCTGGGAAATCAATAATAATGGTGAGGCCTTTTACTGTGCCAGAAATCGCACTTGGCTCAACCAGCTGTGCATTCACATCAGCGGTTTCTGCGAAAAAATTTTGTTTGGCTGTATGGATATGCTCCTTCACGAGCGTTTTAGACACTTGCTCAAGTTGACCCACTTCAGCACGTGCCAACCGCTTTGCATTCGCTTTGGTTACCAATACACCTGTCGATTGCAACGTTTTGCCATCGTCACTGACTTTGGCATAGGCCATACCATTTAACACTTCATCAAATATTACCAATTTGCCATTGGCTGCACGTTGCTCAGCAAAATAGGTGTTACCGTTTAAAGTGATGATGACGGTGTCACCATTAGGTTGCTTGAACGGATAAGTTTCATTTTGATAAGGCACTGCGGCATAAGCCAGACTGGAAGTAAGCAATGTGAGCGGAATTGCCAGCAGCTTAAGGTTGTTTTTCATGTTGTATCTCCTTTATTCGGTACGGCATTTATTACATAGCCAAACCATTCGATCAACATTTTATTTTCATTTTTATACCAATGTACCCAATAAATAGATAAAAATGCATAAAAAAACAAATAAAGACAAACATTTCAGCTAATGCTTGCCAAAAACAAAACAACATCACTAAGACCGATTAAGTTGTAGTAACACAGCTGATTGTATGAACATTGCAAGCACGAAAGAATCACAACTCATGATCAGGTTTATTGAGTAGCTTGCTTATAGGTTGGTAGATGCAAAAATAAGGCGTGGTCACTGCCACGCCTTATTACTTAAACCTTGATAGTTTTGAGGGTTAATTATCAATGCAAGATCAGTTACCCGTAAATTCCATCACAGCATTAGTCGGCACTTCTTCTACTTTCACAGGTAATAAGTATTTTTCAAGCCATTGTTCTTGCTCCCACAGCACATGCAGGATGCTTTCGCGGGCTTTATAACCGTGCCCTTCTTCAGGTAGCATAACTAATCGGGCTTCTTTACCTAGCCCTTTTAATGCCGCAAACATGCGCTCCGATTGCATCGGGAAAGTGCCAGAATTGGGGTCTTCTTTACCGTGGATCATTAACATAGGTTCGTTGATTTTCTCGGCATGGAAAAACGGCGACATAGTGCCGTAAACATCTTGCGCTTGCCAAAAATCACGCTCTTCACCTTGGAAACCAAACGGCGTTAAAGTGCGGTTATAAGCGCCGCTGCGTGCTATGCCGGTTTTAAATAAATCGCTGTGGGCGAGTAAATTCGCCACCATAAAGGCGCCATAAGAGTGGCCTGCAATGGCAATATGGGCTTTATCGGCCACGCCTCTTTCAACCAAAGCATTGACCGCAGCCTCAGCGCTTGCGACCAATTGACTGCGGAAGGTGTCATTCGGTTCTTTATCCCCTTCGCCCACTATTGGCATTTTCGGGTCGTCAAATACTGCAATGCCTTTGGCAAGATAAGGCATTGGCCCCCAATAACCGATATAACTAAATTTATAAGGCGACTCTCGCACCTGCGAGGCAACCGCTTTATCTTTAAACTCTAATGGATAAGCCCACATCAACACAGGCAAAGGGCCTTGCTCAGGCTTGTAACCCGCTGGCAAGTACAAAGTGCCTGTCAGCTCAACGCCGTCTTTACGTTGGTACTTGATGACTTCTTTGCTAATGCCTTTAAATTCAGGATATGGATGCTCGTAACGAGTAAGTTGCGTCAATGAGCTGTCCGCCATATTGCGAATAAATAAGTTGGGTTGCTCTAGTTGCGACTCACGCACGGTAATAAATTGAGTGCCATCATCATCTAACATATCTGTCACGCGCTCATAATAAGGCGCTTCAGACTGCCAAAGTTTAGTGCTGCTGTTGGTTTTTGCATCATAACGGGCGAGGAAAGGAATGTTGCCTTGTGGCGAAGCACCCACACCCGTTAAATACAGATAGCGGCCACCCACAATTTTGACTGACTTCACACCTAAATCATTATGCGCATAAACAAAATTGCCCGGATCTTGATAAGCATCGTTATAGCTGCGCTCAGAGAATAGCACGCGATTTTCATCGGCGTTACGTGGCGATACCACAAAGCTGCGCACGCTGCGGTCTTTAAAACGCCATTCGCTCAAAACAGCCACGTTATCGTCTGCCCATTCAATGCCGCTAAAACGTCTCTCTAGCTTAGCAAATAGCTCTGAACCGCGGCGAAACGGTGCACTAATGGTATATAAATAATCATGGTGTTCAACTTCAGCCTTCATATCGCCACCATCTTGGGCTTCAGCCCACAGCACAGTGGCTCCTTTATCGCTACGCCATTGAAAGTCGCGTGGGCCGCTAATTACGCTATCAAAACCTTGAGGTATATTTTCAGCCAAAGGTTGGCGGGCTAATTCATACAGCGGATGACCACGCATGCCCCAAATTTGCCACACAGTCGGGAAGCGTGGATACGGTACTTGGTAAGAGAATGGCGCTTCTAACATCCCAATCAGCAAGTTTGTGGCATCCGGCGACACTTGGTAGTCTTTAATCATCAGCTCCGGGCCAATTGCTTGCGTTGTGCCATCTAAATGCACTTTCTCAAGGCGGCTTTGGCTATAAAATGTAAACAGCTGCTCATCAAAGGGGGAGCTGAGTAAGTTTTGGTAGGTTCGCGCTGGTGCTTTTTCACCTGTGGTCACTTGTACGATAGGTTTTAGCTCAGCGCTTGCTTGGCTCGGTGGTAGCTTGTCTTTATTAACTGCGATATTCAGGATAACGCTGCTGCTATCTGGCAACCATTGGTATGGTGCAGCAAGCACACCATTGAGTGGTAATGGGCTAAATTGGCTCAGTTTGCGGCCACGAATATCATACATCCATAAGGTGCTGGTAGTTTTGTTAGAAAGCACAAAACTAAAATAACGGCTGTTACTAGACCAAGCTGGGGATGAAATCTTACCTTCTGGTAAATCACCAATTGTGACTACAGAGCCAGTTTGTACGTGTTTGAATTCTAGCTTGGTATAAAACCGCGTGGTGTTACGCATCAGTGTATGCGGATTAAACTTAATCCCAGCCAAAGCCAGCTCTGGCTGCGACAGCTCGCTCAGCGTCACCACATTGCTGCGTTCCAGCATCGCCAACCAGTCTTTATCATTGGACAATAAAGTGGTGGGGAGATACTTTACGTCCACTAAAGCGGCAATGGCAGAAGATGGGGTTTGATACCCTGCATTGGCTTGCTCACTGGCATTAACCGTACCTAGTACTAAAACACTGAGGGCCGCGAAAATTCGCCACCCAGTTCGAAACGCCGTCATATTAACTCTCTGTTATCCTAAACAAGTTCAAATTGATAATACTAAAATCAGCGTAAAATGCGAGTATTTGCGCTCTGCCAAGGGGCTAGGCTTTTGCTCCACCCAAGAATGGGGTAAACTGCGACGAAACGCCAAAAATCGCCGTTGTATTTCATCCTTACGGCGAAGCGAGTGCGTATACTATCCTTTTACGCTTAGCCTGTTTGCTAAGGTTAGGGCCGTTTGATAACTTTGTCCGTTGCATGACATAATGAATAAAAATAATAAATCTGAAAAAATCACCATTTTTGACGTTGCCAAAGAAGCGCAAGTCTCAAAATCAACCGTTTCTTTGGTGCTAACCCAAAGCGATAAAGTCAGCGACCGTAGCCGCGAAAAAGTCCTCAAAGCTATTGATAAACTAGGCTATGTCTACAATCGCGACGCCGCCGCGCTACGCAGTAAGCGTTCTAATTTAGTGGCGCTCGTCATTAACGACCTCACTAACCCTTATTCCGCCCAGCTTGCTGTCGGTCTTGAAAAGCACATTGGCGCTTTAGGTATGCTACCTATGTTGGTTAATACTGGCGAATGCCTGACTCGCCAGCAGCAAGTAGTTAACACTTTAAAAGAGTACAATGTTGCCGCGTTTGTCATTTGTCCGGCGCCTGGTACTGACAAACAATGGGTCAATCGCTTGATAGAAAGTGGTTTTCCGGTGATCAATATTATGCGGGAGGTACCATTTAGTGATGCCCCGACCATTTTGCCGGACAACCAAAAAGGCACTTTGCTTGCCACAGAGCATTTGCTCTCGCAAGGCATTGAAAAAATCGCTTTTGTTGGCGGAACGGAAGATATCTCTGACTACCATGAACGACTCGCCGGTTATCAAACTGCACTGCGTCTGCACCAAGTTGCAAGTAATAATGCCATCGTGCCCGCCTCTACCAACCGCCAAGGTGGTCGAGAAGCCTTTAACACTTTGATGCAAACCCATCCAGATACTGAAGCCATTGTGTGCTTTAGTGATGTTATTGCCTATGGTGTTATTGAAGCAATGCGCCAGCGCCAGCTTGAGCCGGGTAAGGACATCAAAGTGGTAGGGTTTGATGACCTCGAAGACTCAAGGCTAATGGACCCTTCTCTCAGCTCGGTGCATATTGAGGCCGATGACATAGGTAAGCGTACTTGCCTTGCGCTCGCTGAACTTTTAAATGGCTCTGCACCTGCAGTACGCACTTTAGTCGATGTAAAGCTAATTGTGCGTGACTCATCAAGAGCTAACAACGTCCGTTAGATACACGATTAGGTGCTAAAGCCAAGGTTGCCGCATGAGTTGTTCTCTCTGCGGCCTGCTCCTACCGATAAGTTGCTATTTTTTATAAACTAATCTTAACTAAAAACAGCGTATTGGGAGGCCTCCAAGTGGGCCTGAGAAAAAGCCGCCAAAACGCGTTAAAAGCACTAGACTTTGCGGTAAATGCCGCTAGAATGCGCAACGTTTTTCAATGCTTTGCTAAAATTTAACCAGCTCCTTTAAGGCATTTTTAATTTGAATTCAGCAACCTTCACGCAAAAGCGCAAGTTTATCGTTCGTCTCGGTAAAATGCTGCACAAATATGGCACACCAGCTTACCGTCTTGAAGCACATTTAATGGAAGTCGCAACCCATTTAGGGCTTAAGTCGTCTTTTGTTATGTCGCCTACCTCAGTGACTTTTGTTATTTGGACAGAAGGCCACGAAGAGGAATACACCCATGTGGCGCGTGTTGATCCGGGCGACCATGATCTCGGCTCATTAGCCGATACCGATGATGTAGTGAACCGTATGTTGGCTGGCGAGTTAGATATTAGCGAAGCTGAGCGCTGCCTTGAAGCAATCGCCACGCAAAAACCGCCTTACAACCGCTTTTTGACCGGCATTGCCTTTGCCATGTCGGGTGGCGCATTTGCCATGCTGATGGGCACTAGCTGGAATGACGTGCTGTGGTCAGCGATTTTATCCAGCGTGGTGTATTTATTTGTGCTGTGGTCTACACGCTCACGCCGCGTCAGTCACATGTTAGAACCATTAGTTGCGATTGTATCGGCACTTTTAGCCTGTGGCATTAGCGTGCATCTGGATGCACAAATAAACATACGTTTGGTGGTGCTTTCGTCAATTATTGTGTTTATTCCGGGTCTTGCTCTGGCGCTTGGCTTTGCCGAATTATCTGCACGCCATTTAGTATCCGGCACCGCAAGGGTAATGGATGCCCTAATGCTACTATTTAAACTCTATTTTGGCGCCTTTATTGGTATTGCACTCGGTTTTGCGCTATTTGGCCAAACCGACTTTATCCAACCTGAGCCTTTACCAAAATGGTCAGCTTGGCTTGCGGTATTTGCGCTATGTTCTAGCCTACTTATCATCTTTCGCACCAAAATGCGCCATGCCAGTTGGTCAATTGCCTCTGGCTTTATCGCGTTTGCTGCCAGCATGAGTGCTGCCGCGTATTTTGACTATGCCATGGGCACTTTTATCGGTGCGTTTGCGGTAGGGGTATTTAGTAACTTCTTTAACCGTATGGTCAACGCCCCAGCATCGATTGTTGCAATGCAAGGTTTAATCGTGCTGGTGCCGGGTTCAAAAACCTATATCGGCTTAAATTCCCTAATTGAAGGGCAAAGCTTTGTGGTCGCTGACCATATCGGCCAGCAAACCTTTTTAATCTTTATGTCGCTTATCGCGGGTCTTATCTTCGCTAACGTAGCATTACCACCGAAAAAGAGCTTATAGGTTAACGGGGGAAATCCCCGTTCGCTTTACATCCGTACTGCGCCTAAATCCAGCGCCTTACCTGCTGACAATAATGCAAATATTCCGAGCCAAATAATGCAACCATTGCCCGCTCTTCAGGCGCGATTTGAAATCGTTGTAAATAGGCTATAAAGCTTGCCCATAGCAGTAAATTCAACGGTGCTGCGAGGATAAGGAACAGTCCAAGCAAGATGAGCGCCATGCCTAAATACATGGGGTTTCGTGAATAAGCAAAAATGCCGTTTGTTACAAGTGAGGCGGTTGCCGTTGGAGTTCTTGGGTCAACCGTAGTGTGTCGTAACCGAAAGGTTAAAAACGCATTGAGCATAATTGCCAACCCCACACACCATAACGCCAGCGCACATACTGTCAGCCACAACGGTGGGCTCAACCGCCAGCTATAACAAGCCACCAGCCAAAACAATAGGCCAAATAAGGCTGTTAATAAAAGTGGCGGGATGCGTGTCTCTAACCAATGCGCTGCGCCTAACTGCTGGTTCATGTGCTGTCCTTACTCGTAAATTTACCACGTTTAGTCATGAGCAAGCTTACTCTTGATAATGAAAAAAACACAGTAATGAATAAACCTAAATTTTGTGCGCAGCTTAAGTTTTTCTTAAGTTAGCCTACATACAGTCAGAATAGGATTTAAGTTACTAGGCTTACTATTTTGCAAAAACTCAACACGCTGGCTTTACCCTCTGACACGCCGCTAATCAAAACGCGACTATTGAGCTTATTAAGTCATCGCCATATTTTACGCTTTATCAGTGCAATGTGGTTTACCGCGGCTTACAACAGTGTTTTTATCAGCAAACTCACCACTGCGGTCAATGTCAGCGCGATATTACTATTGCTCTTACTTACCTGGCTGATTATCACCTTGTTGACACCCGGTAGGTTGTTCAAACCTATGTTAATAGTGCTGATTTTCAGCTCAGCCGTCGTACAGTATTACAGCAGCAACTTTGGGGTGATGTTTGATGCCGGCATGTTGCAAAATGTGTTAGAAACCGACATTCACGAAGTTAAAGATCTGCTCAGTTTCAAATTCGCCAGCTATTTTGCCGTTTTTGCACTGCTGCCAACGCTAGTTGTGTGGCAAATGCCCAACTTAAAGTTAAACCGCTGCTTAAGGGTGCAGCGTTACTTGCTGATTATATTGGTTAATATCGCACTGATTGGCAGTCTCGCTTTGACCTCCTATCAGTCGCTGTCGGGTTATTTTCGAGTGAACAAAGAGCAACGTTATTACGCCACTCCGCTTAATATCGTTGCAGCAGTAAACAGTCAGTTGAAAAAACACCTTGCAACACCAGTCAAAGAATTTACCCGCATTGCCAGCAATGTGACTTTTGTGCCATTTTCTGCCAAACCGACTGTGTTTATACTTGTTCTTGGTGAAACAGCACGAGCTGATCACTTCACTATCAATGGATACCAACGCGATACCACGCCTAATCTCAGCAAACTACCAATTGTAAACTTTGCCCAAGTCAGCTCATGCGGCACCGCCACCGCCCATTCAGTACCTTGTATGTTCTCGTGGATGAACAAGGCCGATTATGACGAAAACATCGCGAAAAACTCAGAGAACCTGGTCGATATAGTCAAAAGAGCAGGTTTCGACGTGCTATGGCGAGATAACGATAATGGCTGTAAAGACGTATGTAACCGCGTTACTACCGAAAATTTATACCAATCCGCGAATATTCATTGTGAAGATGGCTGCCCAGATGAAGTCTTGCTGGAGCATTTACCAAACCTACTTCAACGCCAGAAAAACCTCTTTATTGTGCTACACCAACAAGGTAGCCATGGCCCTGCGTACTATCGCCGCAGCCATGGCCAACAAGTGGTATTTGCACCCGCTTGCCAAGATGAAACATTTGCTACGTGCAACCAGCAAGAAATCATCAATGCGTACGACAATAGCTTAGTTGCCACCGATGATCTGTTAGGAAAATTAGTGACTACACTCGCCGCTATGCCCAATGTGAACACTGGCTTGTGGTATGTTTCCGACCACGGCGAGTCGTTAGGTGAAAATGGGGTTTACTTACATGGCTTACCCTACTCGCTTGCACCTGACGCCCAAACCCACGTACCTATGCTGTTTTGGCTGTCTAACAATTACCTTCACGATGCCCAATTGAACCTTGATTGCTTACATAAAACCGCCGCACAAGCGACCAGCCACGATGCCTTATTCGGCTCAGTTTTAGGGTTATTGTCTATTCAAGTCACCACTAATAAAGATTTGACCGATCTCATCACTCCGTGTAGGAGCACTTATGCACAAAATTAGCGTAGCAGTATTACTGGCATTAGGGCCTTGGTCATTGGGTATGGCCAATGAACTGTTAGGATTAGATGAATTGTGTGCTGCGAAAAAGGCACCACGCGATACATCCCAAACCGCATCACAAGCAAATCAGCAGAAAACCATTGTGGTCGGCGAGCTGGCGGTAACAAATAATCCAATATTTCCACCGGATAGCCCTGATACGACGGCGTTTCATAAGCTCGTCAACTGGTTGCACATAGACACTCGAACCAAGGTGATTGTAGAGCAGCTCCCATTTAAACGTGGCGACCTTATCAGTGAAGCGGATTTACAAGAAGCCGAGCGTATTCTAAGAAGTAAAAAGTATATTCGTGACGCGAGCGTAACGTTAGATGCAGATTGCGAACCTGATCAACCCCAACGCATTGCAATCCAAACCTATGATACTTGGAGTTTATTGCCCAGTATTAATATTGGTCGCAGTAGTGGTAACAATAACAGCAGTTTTGGCTTCAAAGAGGAAAACCTACTGGGATATGGTATACGCGCATCACTTAAGTATAAATCGGATCATGAGCGTACAGGCTATCATACTGTGGTACAAATGCCCGCCCCTTGGCAGCCACATGCCATGCTAACGGCGCAAGCGGATGACTATGACGATGGCAAAGTGATGATGCTAGATTACTACCAACCATTTTATCAGCGCTCAAGCAGTTCTTTACAACGCTACTTTTTCCAGATTCAGCAACAACTTACTTCCATTTACCACAACGGCGGCACCGAAAGTCAGTATCAATATGATGGCACCATAGCACAACTGGCTTATGGTCAATTGTGGCAACAAGACAACGACAAAACCATACGTTGGCTCGCCGGTGTTGACCATCAAGACATTCAGTACGGTGATAATGCGCTGCTAGCTCGGGCGAATTTGCAAAACTACCAAATCACCGCGCCTTGGTTTGGTGTGCAATGGCTTGAAGACAAATATACTGTGTTACACGATATCGACCTTATCAATCACAACGAAGATATTAATCTCGGCTGGGATTTATATAGCAAAGTCGGCTTCGATACCGTCAATGCGGGCCAAGGTTTTACGGTTGAACTCACCGCAGATAAAGCTTGGCTACCCAGCCCTGCGATGCTGTATCGCTTTCACAGCCAACTTAGCGCCACACTTGGCACTGAATTGGAAGACCGTGTGAGTGTTTCCGCTAGTGGTAAAATCAATTATCGGATCAATGACTTATTTGCTTTATATGGGGAAGTCTCTGGCACTTGGCAGAATCGCGAGTTTTCCGATAGACCGCTGGCAGTTGGTGGTGAAGAAGGTATTCGCGGCTTTCCACAAAGCTACCAACATGGCACGCAAGTCACACGAGCCAGTGCTGAGTTGCGCATGTATCCCAATATTAATCTCTACCAAATTGTTGATTTAGGTTTCGTTGCGTTTGTCGACGTAGGTAAAGCCAGTGGCGATGTTTTCTATCAAAACATTACTGACAAAATGCTTGGCAGTGTTGGCCTAGGCGCGCGTTTGTATTCTTCGCGCTCGAGTAACGAAAACGTCATCCATATCGACTTAACTCGCCCCATTAGCACTTTTCCTGAAGTTGATAGCTGGGAAATTGGCCTGTCGGTAGAGACGCGCTTTTAAACGCGTCTCTACTTTTTATGGCCGTTCCGGCAATTTATATAAGCCCTGACTATAGAGATAATTGCCAAGTAGTGCATGCGCTTTGGCAATTTGAACTTGTAAAGGCGTGGCATTTGTCGCTTCCAATGGCGCATTTACACCACGATAAATATACGCTGATGGTGCTTTGTCTGGCTGTAACACGGTAAGTCCTGCTGCGGTCAAATAGCCAAAGTTATTGCTAAACTGCATCATCGCCCGTGGCGCTGCTGTGTGTGGTTTGGTTAAGTCAAAGCCTAACATTGGCGATACGTTCTCCACCCCAATCAAAGACAGCATAGTCGCCGGCATATCCAAATTGCTGGCAATGCGTTGGTCTTTTTGAGGTGTAATGCCCTCGCCCAAAATTAACCCCGGAATATGGAAGTTTTTTACCGGTACTGGCGTAGTTGAATCAACCCTCGCATCGTGATCGGCAATCACCAAAAACACAGTATTGTGCCAATAATCACTGGCTTGCGCTTTGGCAAAAAACTCACCTAAGGCTTTGTCACTGTACTTAATCGCATTGTTACGTGTGGCAAGTGGTTGCTCATAGGGTTCAATTTCCCCAGCAGGGAACTCATAAGGCGTATGATTTGAGGAAGTAAAAACGAGACTAAAAAAAGGCTTATCTTGTTTATTGAGTTGCTCAAACTGGCGATGCGCTTCAGCGTATAAATCTTGGTCGCTCGCCCCCCAAGAACCAACAAAACTGGTCTTGGCAAACTTAGGTAAATCAACGATGTCGCTAAAGCCATTGCCCAAAAAGAACGATTTCATATTATCAAAGTGACTTTCACCACCGTAAACAAACTGCGTATGGTAGCCTGCTTGTTGAAGTAACTCCGCAATCGTAAAAAAGCCATGCTGCGCTTTGCTTAGTTTTACCACAGCGCGTGACGGGGTGGGTAAAAACCCGGTCGTTACAGCCTCAATCCCGCGTACTGAACGCGTACCTGTGGCAAATAATTGCTCAAATGCCCAGCCTTGTTGCATTAACTTGTCCAGATTGGGCGTGAGCGGCAACCCTCCTAAACCGCCAACAAACCTTGCGCCTAAACTCTCTTGCAATAGGATCACTAAATTGCGCGGTTTTCCTTGGTAACTCGGTAATTGCCGATTCATCGTTGGAATGGCTCCGGCAATAAAACTCTGCTCACGACCCGTTTGCGCTTTCACCACCGCCAGCATTTCAGCCACTGGCATATCACCGTAAAACTTGGCTGCACTTTTTTCTGCACCAATACTTTTCATCGCAAAAGCCAGTGAAAAGCTTGAGTTTAGAGCCAGTTCATTGAGCAAAATATCGTCGGAAAACGCCACCATCGCGGGGTTAAGTGGGCGATGACCAAACGTCGAACGCGCGCCTATAAAAAGCGCAAGCACGACCACGAGTAAAGTCACCATTCTTGGTAAGTAGCCCATTTCGCTCGCTGCGCTAACCTGTTGCCCAACAAGACGAAACGCAAGCCAAGCGGTTCCAATCGTACCAATTACAACTACAAAAATACTGGCTTTATAGCCCGTCCAAAGCATGCCGAACACTTCTTTTGGATACAATAAATATTCAACAAACAGACGATTAGGCCGCAAATCATATTCAGCAATAAAGGTTGGTGTGACCAGCTCCATACAGGCAAGCAGCACCAGTATTACAGATAAGTAAACACACAGCAGCTTTTGCCATATTGCGCGCACTCGTTTTTGATTGGGGAGTAACAGATGAATAAGCACAGGTAGCAGCAACAAATAGCTCAAGGTCGCAATGTCTACTCGTAAGCCTTGGGCGAGAATGCCAAAGCCAGTTTGCAGCGAATTGACCCGCTCACTTTGCCATACCAACAATGCAATACGCATGCACGAAAGACCAACCAAAGCGGCTAGCATTGTTGCCAAAAACGGACGCAACAACCGTATAACTTGATATTTCATTGCTGCAAATTACTGGAATCGGGTCAGTACGAGATTAACAACCACCATGCTCCAAACAGTGACCGTCAGCGCTAAACTGACGAAAACTGCGGCTGAGCCAATATCTTTTGCACGGCCTGACAGTTCATGATGTTCGCAACCAATACGGTCAACTACCACCTCAATGGCTGAATTAAGTAGCTCGGTAATTAGTACGACAAACAAACATGAAACGAGCACGATGCGCTCAAGCAGTGTTACAGGCAACCAACAGGCTAAAGCGGTCAACACCGCAAACAACAAGACTTCTTGGCGAAACGCCGCTTCAAAACGCCATGCAGCCGCAAACCCCTGTACTGAATAGCCTGTCGCTTTAACTATGCGTAATATTCCACTGTGACCTGGTTTCATCGCAACCTAACCTAAAAGATTGTATTCAAACCATAACGCTAGCGGTGCAAACTTAAGAAAGTCTTAAGAAAGGTGAATTTATTTTTCGGATAATTAGAAAAGCAAAACGGCGCAGTGCGCCGTTTTATTAAGAAAGTGTAATTGGGTAAGTGGGGACGGCTGAAACCCGTTTGCCAATATGGCGGAGCACCCACCACCAAGCAACCAGCAAACCTGCCATAGCCAATAGCCATAAGCTCGAAAATGTAGGTGTTGTGCTCAGCATGCCAATTTGATACACCGAAGTGGCAAGAATATAGGCAATCGAGGTCGTCCAAGCCACAACTAACCACATCCATTTTCCACCGGACTCACGCTTGATTGCGCCGAGCACTGCCACACATGGCGTGTATAATAAAATCAGTACTAGGTAGCTAAACGCGCCCAACTGACCGTTGAATTGACTTGCCATCGCAGTTAATAAATCACTATTGGCCGCACCTTCTTCATTGGCCGCAGTTAACCCTAACGGATCGGCAAATTTGGATACTAGATCCTGCGCATTGGTCACCAGCGTACCGGCAGCCTCGGTGAATTTATCAGTCAACGACCATTCGCCCTCATCGGTTGGTTGACCGACATAGAGCGCATCAAGTGTGCCAACAATCGCTTCTTTGGCAAAAAGACCAGTCACTACGCCTACCGTTGCCGGCCAGTTGTTGTCTTCAATACCCAATGGCGCAAGTACTGGGGTGACCACTTGTGCTGTTCTTGCCAATAATGATGCATCGCTGTTTTCATGCCCAAAACTGCCATCCGTACCCACCGAATTAAGCACACTCAGCAAGGTCACGACAAATACGATGGTTTTGCCTGCGCGAACAATAAAGCCTTTTAAACGATACCAAGTAGTTAAAAACAGATTGCGCCATACTGGTAGATGGTAAGCTGGCATTTCGGTAAAACTCGGTGTTTTAGCGGCATTAAAGACTAACTTACGAAATACAAAACCCGAGGCAATCGCAACCAAAATCCCAAACAAGTACAGAGCAAACACAATATTTGCTCCATTGATTGGGAAAAATGCCGCGGCAAACAACGCATAAACAGTCAAACGTGCACCACAAGACATAAATGGCGCCATAATAATAGTAAGTAATCTGTCTGACTCACGATTCATGGTACGCGCACTCATTACCGCCGGCACATTACAACCAAAACCGACGATAAGCGGCACAAACGCATTACCCGGTAAGCCAATCGACGACATTAGCCTATCTATAACAAACGCAGCGCGCGATAAATAACCACTATCTTCCAAAATAGATAAGCAAAAATACAGTACCGCAATTACCGGAATAAAGGTCGCAACTAATTGAATACCGGCCCCGACCCCATCGCCTAAGATAACACCAAGCCACTCAGGTGCGCCAACATCAGCAAGTAGTAGTTTCACGCCGTCAATTAACAACGCACCCACCAACACATCAAAGAAATCGATAAATACGGCACCGAAGTTGACGGCGATAGTAAACATCAGATACATCATAAAGAGGAAAATCGGTACACCTAAAAAGCGGTTCAACACCACTTTATCAATGCGGGTGGTCAAATCTGAACGTGCTTCAGAGACCATGTTCACGCCGTTGGTGAGCTGTTTAATAGTCTGATAACGGCGCACCACTTGTTCGGTTGAACCACCTTTTTCAGCAGCAAAGGCCTCCTTGATATCAGTTTTGCTCGTTTTGACTAACCCAGCTAAGCTTTGATTCAGCTGCGTTTTTAAGGCATCAATACCACTGCCTTTAGAGCCAACTACAGCGATGATTGGCAAGTTTAAGCGCGTTGCCAAAGTATCCAAATCAATATTCTTGCCGCGTTGCTTTGCCACATCGAGCATATTGGCAACCACTACAACCGGTAATCCCAACTCTTGCAATTGCGTAGTTAACACCAAGTTACGTTCAAGGTTAGCAGCGTCAACCACGTTGATAATAAGGTCCGCTTCATGATGCTTTAGGAAATCAATCGCGATTTGCTCATCTTGCCCCGGCTCAATTTGTTCAACACTATACAAGCCCGGTAAATCAATCAGCTCAACTGTGCTATCGGCAAGCACAAGTTCACCGGTTTTACGCTCAACAGTCACGCCTGGCCAATTACCTACTTTTTGGCGCGCCCCAGTTAAACGGTTAAATATGGTGGTTTTGCCGCAGTTCGGGTTACCAACTAATGCTATTTTCACGCCTTTTCCTTACCCTGAAGCTCAATATGTGCCGCATCGGCACGACGAATGCTGACAAAAGTATCGCCTACCAATACTTGCATCGGACAACCCATCGGCGCGATATTGAGGACTTTCAACACCTCACCTGGGACAATACCAAGCGCGAGAATGCGACTCACCAACGCAGCGTCGGGATGAGTAATAGCGGAAATAATGGCGGCTTGATTCGGTTTCAGTTCACTGAGTGTCATAATTGTTACTGCAATTGATGATGGTTCTTATTACCAATTAATAGATACGCATGTTATCGTAATCTAAGCACTAGGGCTATGGCAGCGTAAAAATAATTTAATATGTGTATGCTAGAGCGTTGCAGTGAGGTCACTCTTAGTTGCGCATAGTACCCTGTTTCCGATTAAGACCTAGCTTTCAACCCCGTTTTTTGCCGTGTCCATACCTAGTTAATTCCATCCGTTATCGTCAGCACAAATCACATCATAGTGACACTTAGTGCTAAAACGGAGTATCTTCAATAGATTGGTGTTAGCTATTAAAGTGAACTACAAACTCTGTTGGGTGGGAGAAATCACGCTTAAATAAAGTACAAAAAAACATTGTCAGTAGCCATTACTTTGATATATTACTTAATCAATTAAGAATGCAAGATTTGGCACATCAGGCCATTATTGCTTAGCATGATGCTTTGTTTATTAAGGAGCAAAATTGGCTGTACTAACCTGTTTTGGGGAAATCTTAATAGACATGCTACCTAATGAAGGATCTTATCTACCCATTGCTGGCGGTGCGCCGGCTAACGTTGCCGTGGGTTACGCTAAATTGGGCGGCAACAGCCGATTTATCGGTGGACTAGGTGATGATGTGTTTGGCGAACAACTGCGCCATGCGATTAGACGTTATCGGGTTGACGACGCTTTATTGCTAACCGTACCTTGCAGTCAAACCGCACTGGCATTTGTGCAATTAGATCACACAGGTAAACGACGTTTTAGTTTTTATCGCCACAATACCGCTGATGTACGTTTCCCTTTAACTGAATTGGCGCATATTGACTGGCCTAGCGATGGCTTTTTTCACTTTTGCTCAAATACGCTCACAGATCCGCACAGCGCTTATACCACTTTGGCGATGATCACAATGGCGCACCATCACAAACAAGTTATCAGCTTTGATGTGAATTTAAGGCAGAACTTGTGGTCCAATGTTCAAGAGCTGGCCGATAGCGTTGAACGCTGCTTTCATTTTGTTGATATTTTGAAGTTCAGCGAAGAAGAGCTCTGTTATTTAGCAACTGCAAAAGGTCTGCGTTCAGAACAATACTTAGCTTGGCTACAGTCATCATTCGACGTTAAGGTACTTGTCATCTCTGCGGGGCATAAACCGGTAACGCTCATTTGCGATGATATTTGGCGGCAGTATTCTGTACCCGAAATTCACGCGATTGACACCACAGCTTCTGGTGATAGCTTAGTGGCCGCGTTGTTGTTCCACCTAACCGAGAGCAGTTTACGCAATGAATTACCGCTTAGGCAGGCACTAGATAATCGCCAATTGCTGAAGCAAGCGCTTAAATTTGCGGTGCAATGTGGCTCGTTCACTTGTCTTAGTAAGGGCGCGTTTCCTGCAATGCCTGAATTTGCCGATGTTGCACACCATTTTACTCCCTTCGAGCTTTCATGCTCGGCACTTCCTCAGGGATAGCATGTGATTCGGTCCAAGGTTGGACTGATTTTTCTCATCACTTTTACCAGCTTTATTACTATAAATCGCGGTCTGATTCAGTTATAACTAAGCATCAAAATCAATTAATAAGAATTTTTATGCGTGCAAGGATTGTCTCTTTCATCATTTCACTTATTACAGTTGTACCTTGGTGTGGATTTGCTGACACTTTTCATGAACTCACAATAGCCGAATTACAAACTAAGCGCGCAAAAAACGAACTTAGCTACGAACAACTCACGGCATTTTATCTTGAGCGTATTGCGCGCATAGACCCAAAGCTCAATAGTGTAATTAGCCTTAACCCCAATGCGTTGCAAGAAGCAAAGCAGCGCGACACTGCATTTAATGCGGGAAGGGCTAGTGGTATGTTGTTTGGGGTGCCTGTATTAATTAAAGACAATATCGATGTTGCTGGCATGGTGACCACGGCTGGAGCTAAAGCCTTACAACGCAATCTAGTCACTCAAGATGCTCCGCTGGTTGCCAAATTAAAAGCAGAAGGTGCCATCATTCTTGGCAAAACCAATTTAAGTGAATGGGCAAATTTTAAAACATTAAAAAGCAGCAGTGGTTACAGTGAAATTGGCGGGCAAACCAAAAACCCCTATAACACCGCCTTTACACCCTGTGGATCAAGCTCAGGTAGCGCAGTTGCGGTGAGTGCCAATTTAACCTTAGTTGCAATAGGTACTGAAACCGATGGCTCAATTTTATGCCCTTCGTCCTTTAATGGCATTGTTGGTTTTAAACCAACTCTCAGCAAAATCTCGCAGCAAGGTATTGTCCCAATTGCCCATTCCCAAGATACCGCAGGGCCAATGGCACGCACTGTAGATGATGCCGTTCTAGTCTACTCCGCTATCACCGGCGACATAGCGCCAAGCCTGATGCCAAAGCTTGCCTTGGCAGGTAAAACCTTGGGTCTATTAACGGCCATGCAAGATTTTTATGCGCCGCATCAAACCGCGTTAATTAAGTCATTAGATGCGTTTGCCGTGCGCGGTGTGAAAATTCTTAAGCATTTACCCTTTAACAACATGGATAAATTGTTTGCAGCTGAGTTCGAAATTTTACTCTACGAATTTAATCAAGATGTGAGTCAATATCTACGCAATACCAATCAAGATGTTGTCGTCAAATCGCTCAAAGATCTGGTGGCGTTTAATCAACTGCGCGGCGACACACGGCAAGACCTACTAGAAAGTGCACTAAACACCACAGATAAAGACAAATATGCCGAGGCGAAGGCGCTTATTAATGAATATGCGTTAGAACAGCTTAAAGCACTAAAACTGAAATATAAAATCGATGTTTTTGTTGCCCCCACTACAGCCTCCGCTTGGCCTATCAACCTACAAGAAGGTGATAACTATACTGGCAGCAGCACTTGGTTAGCCGCCATGATAGGCGCACCAGCCATTACAGTGCCATTACAAAGTATCGACGGTATCCCATCAGGACTGACTTTTTTTGCCCTTCCGGGTGAAGACGATAAGGTCTTAGCATTTGCCCGTGAATTTGAGCAAATGACCCAAGCGCGCGTTGCACCAAAATTGTAAACAGGACTTTTTATCCTTACAAACCTTGCAAACCATCATGTGCTCTACCAAGCTATTGTATATAAGGCAAAACTCAGAGTGCGCATGTAAATAAGGATGAAAGATTATTTCACCGCAAGTTTGGACGTCGCCAAATTTGCCTTAATTGCCATTGGTATGATTGTCTGCGTGCTTATTTGGCACAGCCTCAGGGTGAATGAGCGCGAAAGTGCTATCAGTCATATGCAGGACAACGCGAATCGAGCTAACACTGCTGTGATGGCGCTTTATACAGGAACAAAGCGAGCACTTGACCGCATTGCAGACCGTTGGCGCCAAGCAAATGGTACGAGTGAGCAGCTATGGCGAATTGATGCTACCCATTATGTGGTTGATCAACCTTGGTATCAGGCTTTGGAGTGGGTCGATGCCGATGGCGTCGTACGCTGGGTCGTACCTCTCTTTGGCAATGAAAAGGCAGTCAATTTTAATCTTAATTCAGAACCTGAACGTCAGACCCTGCTTACACTGGCAAAAAATACCAAAGTAAGCCAATTGTCCAAGCCGATTGATCTGGTGCAAGAAGTGCGGGGCTTTTTAATTGCAACCCCACTATGGCTGCGCAATGGCCAGTTTGATGGCTATATGTTGGGCGTGTTTAATGCTCAAGAGTTTTTCAATCAGGTCGTTAAACCCTTTCAGGACCATTTCGTCGTCACTATCCAATTTGATGATAGACTTCTTTATGCCTCTGAACCTTTTGACCCCTTAGACCGCAGCCTCAATAAGGCCACTACGACTATTTTCGACGACTCAGGCTATACCTTGACACTCATTGCCAAAGAGCAATTATTCTTAGATTTTGAAACCAACTTACCCGATCTGGTGCTCTTACTCGGCTTTGTGCTTTTTGTGTTACTCGATATCACGCTCTTTTTTTGGAGCTACGCTACCGAAAAAAATAATTATTTAGAAGAACATAAACGAGAATTGACCGACAACCTAAAAATTCAGGAAGCCTTTATAGAAAACATCGGGGATGCTGTGGTGATAATAGACAAAGAAGGCGCCATTCAACGCTTTAATAGTGCCGCTACAACCCTGTTTGGCTACACAGAAGAAGAGATCAAAGGGCAAAATGTCAGCGTTTTGATGCCAAAATCCATCGCTGATGAACATGCGCAATTTATCGCAGCCAGTTCCAGTTCAACACATCGGGTACTTGGCAGGACCCGCCCACTGATGGCGCAAAACCGCGCAGGCGAGGTATTTCCAGTCGACATTACAGTAACGCGCGTAGCCCTGAAGAATAACGTGTTATTTATCGGTCTCATTCATGACAGCCGTGAACGCCACCATACTCAAGCAATGTTAGAACAAGCGAAAGAACAGGCTGAAACAGCAAATACCGCCAAGAGTGAGTTTCTAGCAAATATGAGTCATGAAATTCGCACCCCCATGAATGGCATTTATGGCACCTTGCAAATTTTGGAGCAGGAGGTGTTAGAACTTGGGCACAAAAAATTAATCAACAAAGCCCTCTACTCAGCCAAAGCACTACTCACTATCATCAATGACATTCTCGACTTCTCAAAAATCGAAGCCAATATGCTGGAACTGGAAACCACCAACTGCAGCATTTTGCAGATTTTTGAATCGGTTATTTCAGATCTCAACCCTGTAGCGCAAAGTAAAGGAATAGGTTTAGTGCAACAAATAGAGCAAAACTTCCCTGATGGTTGGCAAGGTGATGCGGTCCGTATTCGCCAAATTTTGCTTAACTTAACCAGTAACGCAGTGAAATTTACCGAGCAAGGGCTAGTCACAATCAGCGTGGCGCTGGCAAAAACGAGTGATGGAAAAGATCAAATTAAATTTGTAGTGGAAGATACCGGCATTGGCATGGATGAAGCGGCGATCCAACAGTTGTTTACCCGATTTAAGCAAGCCGATAGCTCTACCACTCGACGCTTCGGCGGTACAGGGTTGGGCATGGCTATCACCAAAAATCTTATTAATATGATGCATGGCGACATTAACGTATCCAGTCGAAAAGGTGTAGGTACGCGCTTTGAGGTCTTGTTACCGCTCCCTCGTACTGACACTGTTGCACCTAGCAAAAATCACCAACATGCTACTGCACCCAAGCTTACAGGTAAGACTATTCTCATCGCCGAGGACAATAAAATTAATCAGATTGTGATCCAAACGATGTTAAAAAGTACCGAAGCCACACTCCATATTGTTGATGATGGTGAGCAAGCGGTTGCTAAAGCTCACGAGCTACAACCAGACTTAATTCTAATGGATATTCAAATGCCTGTTATGGCGGGCACAGACGCATGTCGTATCGTCAAACAACAGTTACCAGCCATTCCCATCGTGGCACTGACAGCTAATGTCATGGAGCAGGATAAAAAAGCGTATTTATCCTGTGGTTTTGATGCCCATTTGGCCAAACCAATCGAACTCTACTTGCTGTATGGACTTTTACACCAAATTTTTAAACCTTAGCTCGCCCCAAGTAGTAACCTAGGCATTTGACTTTCAAGCACATGCGATTTGCTTTAGCGAAAAGACAGCCGTTAATTCACATTATTGATCAAACGTGACAGATGTCACTGTGGTGTTGTGACATCCGTGACTGCCGCCAAAAGGACGTGCACCTTATGCTGGTGTCGTAGACCTTGTGGAGACAATCATGAAAATTCTCTTTGATATTGCACTTTATACGCACATTGCGCTTGGCTGTATTGCACTTTTGTTATTCTGGGTGCCTGTGGTAGCCAGTAAAGGCAGTAAGTTACATAACTTCACTGGCAAATGGTATACGCTCTGTATGCAAGTTGTAGCGGGTTGCGGCGTGCTATGTAGCGCTCTGGTGATTCTGGACCCACTCACAGTGCATCCACGTCATTTTATCGACCCGCAACAAGCCGCATTGTATATCGAACAATCACGTGCATTTGCAAGCTTTTTGCTGATGCTATCTTTTCTAGTCCTCACGGGCGTAACCCATGGCATGCGGGTTATCCAAGATAAAGCGTCACGTCAGCGCCTACGTCGCTTCGATATGCTGTGCTTATATTTAGCTTTGCTGCTATCTAGCCTCTATACCTTGTATTTGGGGATTATCGCAAACAATATGTTGTTCAATATTTTCGCGACGATAGGCATCCTATCTGTTGCGGGAATACTGCGCTACACCTTTAAAAAGGAACTAAAACCACGCGAATGGGTGATTGAACACTTAGGTGCTATGCTGGGTTCAGGAATTGGTGTGTATACCGCTTTCAGCGCAGTAGGCGGCAGACATGTGCTTGCGGTGTTGTTATCTGAGCAATGGATATTTATCTCGTGGATAGTCCCATCCGTAATTGGCACCGCAGCGATATTGTGGAGCACTCGTTATTATCGCAGTAAGTATCGCGTAAGCTAACAATATCGCTTCAGGCGCATAGTCGCGTCCTAATCTTTACTCACCAGCACTCGTAATAATTTGCGGGTGCTCACCGCATCTAACTTATCATATGCCATTAACAGCTCAGCTTTGCCGTCTGCATTGAGGTCAGCCACCACGATATTACTACCTGCTTGCGGGAATGGCGCATTCACTTTAAGTGGTGCAGAGAATTGCTTTGCCGCCTTTAATGGACGGATGGAGATGCGGTTTTCTCCTTCACTTAAGAGCAAATCGAGCTGTTTATCGCCGTCCATATCAGCCAGTGTAACGAGCGGATCACCAGCTCTACCCTTGCTCAAACTGAAGCGTAGCTCAGTGTCAAAGGCATTTGCGGGCTTTTTACCAAATTCACCGTTATCATCTTGCCAGTAAAGTAAAACATCTTGAGCTATGCTGCCTGATAACAGCGCTGAAATGATTTGTGATACGCCAATTTCAAAGCCAGATACTAAGACCTCAAGCTTGCCATCCTGATTAATGTCAATTAACTCAAGTCCAGCTAATGTACCTTCAGCACGTATGGTAGTATTCGGTTTACTGCTAAAAGAGAGCTGCTGCTTATCATCCAAGCTGCCATAGTAAAACTCGTAATCATTGCGTCTATCCAGCGCACCACTGCTGGTGGTAAAGCGTACCACTAAATCATCAATAGCATCACCGTTAACATCGAGAATGTCTTCCACTACACGGTGACTAAGCTCACTTTGATCCGGAGATTGGCCGCTGTCATCGCGTAAATCCCACCAGTTGACGCCATGAATATCATCAGCCACTTTTATCGCAAGGCTTTTTACACCCCCAGATAAAGTATATTGGCTAATCAGCCCCTGAGTAACTTCATAAACTTTGGCCTTTTCAGCCGTTTTGAAAAACACACTGGGCGGCCTGACTTCTAACTCGTTGCGCACTAAACTACGTGCTGCTGCAATAGGCAGAGTGTGCTTTCGTAACTCATGGTGACCACTCAACCACACAGTAAAATGATCCATTGCGGGTAGCATCACGTCCGCTTTGCGGTCTTGATTAAGATCGGCAATAAAGTCTATTTCGGCCAGAAAACCATTCTCGCCAAGCTGATAAAAGCTATGCACATCGCTGTACAAAGAGAGTCTATCTGGGACTGCTTTGGTTGGCACTCGATATGCGGCAACATGGTCGCGCGCGAGGAAAAATAATCCAACTTCCCCCTCAGCTGCCGACTCTAATACATCAACGGCAAAATAGTTTTTACCAATCGCAAATTCATCGACCACGCTGAGCGCTTCATTTTGCAGCGCCAATATTGTGATTTGGTGCGCTTGATTGAGGCCACTGCCAATCAAAATAATTTCTTTGCCCGGCAATGGGGCGACATCTGCCACTATCGGAGGACGACTAATATTATAATTTGATTGATGATTGAGAGTTTGATAACTCAAGGCCGCGACCGAGGGCGTAAAGCAGCTTGGGACTATGGCAAGTAATAATAACGACAATAACTTAGTTGGCAACGAAGCGCTTTGAAAACCCATATTTACACTGACCTTGTGTTTTTTGTTTCAGTATAGAGTGCAATAGGTCAATTTAGTTCATTTTTTGTCAGGCGTCTGCCACCTCCTGTGCACAGACGCCTGATAATTTTATTGCTTGGTGAGCAACGCTAATTCACCAATTTGCACTAAACGTCCGTTATCTCCTCCCACTCCACTGCCGCTTTGGTTATTACTAAACTCAAAGCGATAATGCCCATAAGCTGTGCTGTTGTTGCTTAAGTCGTATTGGTAAGTCGTTAAACGGGTTGGGTTTTGCGGATAAGCACCGTGACCAAGAGGCGTCCATTGTTCGCCATCTTGCGAGCCATACACAAGCCAACTGGTTGGGTCGCGCATTGCGTTGTCATTCCCCGTTGCCACTGAGTATTTCTGCAATATCTGCGGCGTGGGTAAAGTCAGTGTCACGGCAACAGAGTTCACCTCATTAATTGGCAATAGTTGAGGTAAATACTGTGATAGCCACCATGGCGTCTCTAGTACTGCGTTAAATTTCTTCTTCACGTTGTTATCGATAAGCTGTTCGGGCCCTTCTCCCCAGACACCAATATGCGTGGCATTGGTGCTGATGCTTACACCTTCATCTTGAGTAAAGTTACGATAACCCGCGACAGGCGTCGGCAGTGGTGCAACAATACCCAGCTCGGTTTGTAAGTAAGTTTGATATTCTTTGAGCACAGCTTCAATACCACGCGCTGGGCCAAAAATGGCCTTGAAGGCGGCATCAAAGCTCCAGTTTGGTATGGTTTTGGCCGATTGATTAAACAAACGGATAAAGTCTGTGTTGCGATTAGTTTTTGCCACCCACTCTAAAAAGAATGAAGTCTGATTGTAAGCATCTTCATTGTGGGTGTAGATCCAATCAATCTTGCCACGATAATGTTCAAGGTAACCCGCTTGAATACGTACATAATTCGCCAGCCCTTCAAGATAGGAATGGAGTTCTTGCCCTGCCTGATACACCCCTTTGGCTGGGGTATGGTTATAACCATGAGTGAGCTCGTGCCACAGTACCCCAATAATTTCATTACGAATCGCGTCATCACTTTGACCTGCGAGATTGGCGATGTGCTTAACATCAAACATCAACACCATATCTTTATCAGTGCCACCTTTCGCCGCCGGGAAATCATAATCACCAGTTTCAAAACGGACTGAGTTAAATACCGGCGCTTCGGTCACATTGTGGTACAGCACTTTGGCGACCCCAAGTGATATTTCTTGGATAACTTCCGTTAGATTTGGCAGCACTCGTTCTAATGCTTGTTGTCCTTGATGCTCCGGCAAATGCTTCACGTAGCTTACTGACGGCGGCTCAAATCCAGCCCATGGCTCTGCCTCATTCCAAACACGGATATAATCGTCTTGTACAAGCACGCTGTCGCCTTTGTCGTTACTCGCTTTAAGCGACACGGTTTTTGCGCCCAGTGAATTAAAGACCACATACGGATTTTGCTCACTGCTAGTTGCAGGTGTCCCGTCTTCAAACTGCCATTCCCATTTACTGGGGTTGACCAAAGACGTATCAGAAAAAATTACAAATTGACCCACTGCTGGCGTTTGCGTGGTAGTGGTAAAACTCACCAATGGCGCCTCGGCCACCACAATTAAGCCTAAATCGGCTAATTGCAGCAAATTCCCGCCCCATTCGTCGATACCTGAGTTTTCAAAGCTAAACCGAAAATATTGATAAGAGGTTTCGTTATCGCTGAGTGAGTAGCTTCGCGTCATTGAACGTGTCGCAAACACCTGATCCGATTGGCTATCTATACTGATCCAAGTTTCACCATCACTTGACGCTTCAAGTAGCCAAGTCTTAGGATCTCGCGGCGGTGCATCTCCTGCCGAGGTTAAGCTGTAGCCTTTGATCACCGCAGGTTTTACGGCACGAAACACCACTGTAGCAATAGGGCTAAAGGTCAGAAACTTGGTCGCTGCATTGCCATCAAGCAGGTTTTCAACCGACTCCGCAGCGGGTGAATCAACCGCATCGGGTGCACTTATTTGCGCGCCTGTGTCAGCGCTCATATTGCGTAACGCAGCATTCCCCGCAGCCGGAGTTGCAGCTGTGGAGCTCTCCTGTGTAGACACAAACCCAGAGCCATCATTGCATGCACTCAACATGCTAGAAATGGTCAGAGCCAAAAACGTAAGTTGGATTTTTTTCATTGTTATTTACCTGTCTAAGACGGTAAACCCATTCAGGTTGTACCGTCTTTACCTGTGTTTAGGAGTTAGAAGTTGTAAGTAGCGCGTAACGAGAATTGACGACCGAAGGTGTCGTACGCCCCTTTGCGATAAAAGGGGTAACTATCAAAAGTCTCATCCTGTGGCGGCATGGCATTAAGCAGGTTATTTATGCCAAATTGCAGACGTAAATCGTCACCAATTTGCTGTGCAATCGTAAGGTTATAGCGTGTCCACGCTGGTAAACGTTGGCGCTCACCATAGTTGGCGTTGTTCCACATTTTGCCTTTATAGATAGCGGTGAGTGTTACGGCTGTGTCGTCGTATTGCCATCCGAGCTTTGCATTTGCCATGGTTTTAAAGTCAAAGTTTGCTTGATCATCAAGTAAGTCAAGTAGCTCGTCCCCCGCCATCACCCGCTCTTTTTTCTTCACCACTTGCGAAACTTGCACTTTGTAATCCCAAGCACCGTATTCGCTATCAAGCTTACCTTGCACCGCAAAATCGACGCCCGCGTTTTGGCGCTCACTGGCGTTGATATAACCTTCCACCACAGTGGCAGGCAAATAAGGTGAACCGCGGAGCAATTTACCTAACCGGTCATAACTCTGACCATTTTCGTCAAAACGAGTAATACGCGCCGCCGCATTCGTACATAGAGTAGAATTACTATCATACCGACCGGTACGGCATTCATAATCCGTTTGCAAAATTTCGCCAGCACCTAAACGACGTACTTTGTCTTTAATGGTGATGTCGTAATAATCCACGTTAAACGAAAGATACTCAGCAAACTCATACACTACACCTGCGGTGAAAGTTGTACCCGTCTCTTCTTTGAGGGTTTTGTCGCCATATAGGTATGACTCATAGTTGGCTTGCACAGTCGGTTTGTCTGGATTTGATCTATCCGTATCCAAACAAGTTACCTCTAATGCAGCAGCGTTATAACTACCGGCATCACCACTTTGTAAAAAGCGCACACACGCATCACCTAATGTACGGTCAGCTGTACTGCCAAAGTTCCCAGCAAAACCTTTGTACACAGCATCTAAATCTGGCCCACGGAAGGTCGTGCCACCCGCAGCGCGTAACACCAGCTGCTCAGTGGGCTTGTAAACAACCCCTAGTTGACTCGACACTGCACCACCTACGTCTGACTCATCATCGTAATAGTCATAACGAGTAGCGGCTTCGATATCTAAACCTTCCATGACTGGCACTGCCATCTCAATTGCAGCTGCATAGCGTTTGCGGTCACCTTGGGTGGTAAGTCCGGTTAGGCCTGAAAACTCGCCACTTAAAATACGCTCATCCGGTTTGGCTTCAAGGCCTTCTTTTAAATACTCAACATAGGCCGAAAACGCCACGGGACCTGCGGGTAACTCAAATAAGTCGCCAGCGATTTCAGCGGTCAAACTGGTGTTGTAAGCTTCGTTGTCATAGGTGGCATAATCCGCAAGCTCTAAAATACTTTGCTTATCAAAAGCGCCAAACCAAAATGCGTAGTCAGGGCGGTAAATTGGTAAGCCGTCTTTCTCCCCTAACTTTTCGCCAAAGAAACGTTTGTTGCCAGTAACAGTCGCGGCAATATAGCTGTCGTCAAAGTACACTTCTGAGCGCGATAACGTCACGGCATAAGTGTAGTCTTGCCATTCTCCTTCAAAACCAAAGTTATACGAAAGCACTTTGTCTTTGTAGGTGCGGCCAAGACCATCGTCGGTGTATTCTGAATCTAACACTTTGCGCCATGCGTACTTCACCACCGCGCCTTGACTACCATCTTTATGCTTTAAGTCTGGATCAAAATAAGGATCACCAATAAAAAACAGAGGCCCACGGTCACTTTTTTTGGTTTGATCAACAAAGAAACCATTAGCGAACAAACGCAGGTCGTCTTGTAACTGATATTCGCTATTAAAGTACGCGGTAGCTGACTCGGCTTGGTTGGTTAAATGGTTATCGCCCGTTTCATCCCAGCCGCAGCTGTAGCCATAGTTGTTACGCGCAATATAATGTTGCACAGCCTGCGAATGCGGATTAGTGGCGGTATTACAATATTCGCGCGTGTAATTATTGAGCGTTGCGGTGTCTGTCGAATACACAGTAATAGAACGATTCAATTCCTTCGCTTTAGTCGGCGAAGGTGAATCCCATAGACTGTCATGGTAAGGTCGGTCAGCCGCTTTTAGCGCATCTTCACGTTTAAATTCAAACGCATAATCTAATGTCCAACGATCAAACGCCAAACCACCGACTAAACTTGCATTGAATTTATCTGCGGTATCGTAGGTGTCGGTGGTAAATTTCGCATCAACATAATGACCGCTAATGCCTTTTTTGGTAATGATGTTGATCACCCCACCCATTGCATCAGAGCCATACACCGCCGATGCACCACCGGTTTGCATGTCAATCCGCTCGACCATCGCCATCGGAATAGTATCTAGGTTAACAAAGTTCTTTTCGCCGTTAATCGCCATTGGGTAGTAAGCCATGCGCTTACCGTTAATAAGCACTAAGGTATATTCCGCACCAAGGCCACGTAAGTTAAGCTCCTTGGCGCCTGGCGTATACGAACCAGTTTCAACCTCACCAATAATGGCGCCAGTCGCTGCGGTTAAATTTGATAACGCATCGTAAACACTACTAAAACCGGCCTTTACCATATCGTCGGAAGAAAGCGATACCACATTGGTTACGCCCTCAAAGTCAGCCCGTTTCAAACGTGAGCCCGTTACCGAGACGCGCTCTATCGGCTCTGCTGTGGTTTGTTGATTATTTGCGTCCTCAGCACTGGCTGCAAACGAAGTCGCTAACGCAACAACTAAAGGCGAAAGTGCGAAGGTAAGTTGAGATTTAAACACTGAAATTGCTCCCTTGATGATTTGTAACGTTCCAATTTTTATTTATAAGTCGCATCACTTTCAATACTTTGCTGCGCACAACTCCGTCAACCCACTTACAAATAAAGTGGATTTAAACGAATTTTCATGGAACGATCCAATACTTATCTATCTAGGTACATTTGTCAAATATTTGTTCGAAAAGATTAAATAAAAACAAGTGCGGTAAACTCAAGCCGCACTTTGTTTCATCTATGTTATTCAGATTTGGCAAGCTCAGTGCTCAAACTCTGTTGATAACGCTGCCACAACTCATCTAAGTCTTCATTAGTCACCGCTTTAATTGCAGCAGCAAAGCTCCAAGGGCTTATCGTATGTGCCGTTTGGTTAAAACGAAAGGCAAATTCCGAATGCTGCTCAGCCAACCAAGCCAAAAAGAACCCCGTGTTGGTATAACCACCAAGCCATGATTCTGAGGGTTTGGGCGCACGGGTTTTGTGGAATCCGGCCTGAATACGAATGAGATCTGCCATTCCCTCCACAAACGCATGGGCTTGCGGCTCGCCATAGTGGCGATCTTTTGGAAAGAGCTGATAGCCATGGGTAAGCTCATGCCAGAGTACCCCAAGCAGCTCGTATTCCACTTGTGAATCTGGCTGCTCGGCCAAACGCTCAGTGATATATTTTGAACTAAACGCGATGATCATATTGCTCTCATCACCACTACGATAAGCTATGGTATCCATCCATTTCAGCTGAAATGTGACCTTTGAAAAATCAGGCACTTGTGTAAAGTCTCGATATAACATGGGAACAAGCTGTAACGTCACGGCATTGATGGTTTGGGTTAAATCAGGAAACAACCGCACTAAACGCTGATAGCCAAGCGAGCTGGTATCTTCAAACTGAACTTCTACTTGAGCAGGGGTGAATCCTAACCAAGGCGCGGTAGGGTCAAGCACTTTAAGCGCATTTTCACGTTGTAGTTGGTGTTCTCCAACCCGATTTTCTGCATGCAGATTAATGTGATAGCTGCCAGGAAGAGTAGGTGTAAACTGAACTTGCTCACCTTGTAAAATCAGCGCGGAATTTGATGCGCCCGCAGCTTGAATAGTCCAAGTCTGCTGAGTAGGTTGATTGGCCGTCTGGCTCGTAAGCGTCACTCGCTCGCCAAGTGTAGTTACGCTTTTATCGATGCTGAAATCCGCCAATGGCAATTCTGTCGCAGCAAACAAGGCAAAATCAGCCAACTGGAGATAGTTGTCACCCCACTCAGTCACGCCTCGCGATTGCATATCTAAGCGAAAATGTTTGAAAGGACGTGGATCAGCGATTTCAAACGCCACCGTTTCGCCCCGCGCTGCAAATTCAAATCCGCTTTGTTCATCCAATACTTGCCAATTATTGCCATCCAGAGACGCCAATAAACGCCATGTAGCTGAGTCTCGCATTGGCGCATCGCCTGCGCTCGTCAAGCTGTAGCGGCTGACTATTTCTTGATTTTCGCTGGAAAATTGCACCCAAGCTTTTGCGTGTTCGCTTAAATATTTGCTACTTTTCGCCTTATCAAACAGCTGAGCAATACCTTCATGGAGAATAAAGTCTGCATACTGGGCAGTAATTTCACCTTTATAATCAGTGATATCGCGCACCACAGGGGAAGTTGCCGTGTTATTTTGCAAAGCACAAGAAGACAAGCTCAATAAGCTTGCGCCTAACGTGAACCGCCAAGCCCAATGGCTTGAAATTAGGGTGGTCTGTTTCATTTATCGCTCCTTTTTGGATGAGATTATTGGATCGTTCCATGGAATTCAATATAAACTCAACTGAAAGCCGTTAATTTTTCAGCACATGCCCCTTAAAACCTCGTTCCCATAATAAATAATGATAAAAAACTTCGCACTGTAATGCCTTGTAACTACCTATTTGCTGATTTCTGACTACACTCAGCTTGTTAGGCGTGGACACAGTATTCCCAAACAACGAGCAAGGTTGTTAAACGTTTTATTGCAACTATACCCACATTACTTGGTGTTGCAGGTAGGCGGCAAGTAAGCGCATCCCCATGAGCATAGAATTACTGTGTGATTGGAGAGAGCTAACGCAGCCAACAGCGCTGCGGCTTCAAGTAGCAGGGTATAAACAGGGTTAAGGAAGAAGTCTTAATGTTATGGCGTCGCGTATCTTTGCAAGAACAATGGCATTTTTTGAAATTATTGCCCGCTGTGCTTTGCTGGATTTTTAGCGCAATCAGTCAGGCCGCAACCTTGACTATCGGCGTATCACAAACTCCTTTATCAACGCCGTTTATCGTTGCTCAGCAGCAAGGGTTTTTCTCTCAATTTGATTTAGATGTCACAATCAAACCCTGTCTTGGCGGCGTTGTGTGTAGCGATATGCTCAATCGTAACGAAGTCGACTTTGCCACGTTTTCTGACTCTGTGGTGATGTTTCAAATATACAAACAGCAAGAAATCGCGGTGATCAGCACCTTTGTACGAGCAGAGGGTGATGTCAGATTGTTAACCAAGAAAAATGCTCCGTATCAAACCATGGCACAACTAAAAGAACAGCCCATTGGTTTGGTAGCTGGGAGCGCTAGCGAGTTTTTTGTTGATGCCATGCTGGTCGCTCATGGCATGCAAAGTAGCGATATTACGAAAGTGTACTTAAGCCCCGTTGCACTCTCAGCGGCACTCAATGACAATCAGGTCGCGGCAATATCAGTGTGGGAGCCTTGGGCTTATCAATTACAACATAACCCGCAGCAACCACTGCGCGATTTAAGTCTAGCAGGGATCTACACCCTATCTTTTAATCTGGTAAGTAAAACGCAAACCTTAGCAGAAAATGACCACAAAGTGGTGGCACTGCTCAAAGCGTTAGACGCCGCCATTGAGTGGGCTCATGATCATCCCTTACAAACCCAACAACTGGTCGCAAACGCGCTAAATTTAGAACTTAAACAAATGCAATGGTTATGGGAACGTTATGTATTTCGCTTAAGTTTGAGTAATACTCTTATCGCCGAGCTACAATTACAGGCGCGCTGGGCAACCAAACTCGGCTTAGTTGAAGGTGAACTCCCCTCATTTCGACAATATCTATACTACGATGCATTACAGCAAGTACTCAATGAGCAGCTGGAGTGGCAATGATGAACTCGATTTCTCGCAAGTTGACACTACTATTCGTTTCCACTGCATTACTATTGTTGATGATCTCATTTGCACTTTGGAATATCGCCGAAGAACAACATGAAGCCAAACTACACGCGAATGAAATTATCAAAATTCACAAAAAAGTAGACTTCTTACACGGCCAATTGTGGATGTACTTGCAATACAAAGATAAGCAAAGTTTACAACGAGTCTCTTTAGCTCAGCAGGAGCTAAATGCCTTATTAAATCAATTCCTCCAACCTAAGTTAGCACTCAGTCCTTTAATACGACTAAACGGTAATCTTGCTATGTTATTAGCTCACGAAGTAACACTCACTCAACTCTTGCCTGTAGAGCCAGACTTTTCAGATAGGTTAGCTAAGGCGCAGTTACTGCTACATTCACGCTATAACATTTTGATGGAAGACATGAGCGAGGCACTGCTTGATGCCCAAAAACAGTTGGCGCGTAACAATGCAGCGCAACAACACCAAACCTTGTTCTTTACTGCACTATCACTGATAGTTTTTGCCATTTTAGTGAGTATCATCGCGCTATTTATCCTCAAGCGCGTACGCGGTGGTTTTTACCAATTGACCGATGGCATTGCCAGACTTTCGCAAGGAGACTTAGACAGCCGTATTGTCGCACGCTATCAAGACGAAGAATTTGCCACCGTTATTAAAGCGTTTAACCGTATGAAAGCATCGCTGCAAAAAACTACTGTGACCAAACAGCATTTAGCGCAAGAAGTTGCAGCGCAGACCGCACTGCTAGAACAACAAAAAGCCAAATTAACCTTTTTGTCCGAACGAGATCCTTTAACCGGCATCTACAATCGCCGTGCATTTAGCCAAGAACTTGAACGCACTATCGCTATGGCGCAACGGGCACAACTGCAATTTGCCTTATTATTTTTTGATTTAGATAAATTTAAAGCCATTAATGATACCTATGGGCACCCCGCCGGCGATGCAATATTGGTCGAAATTGCCAGACGTTTACAACACAATATTCGCAAATCGGATTTTTGCGGACGTATAGGTGGCGACGAATTTGTTGTTTGCCTTAATCTTGAAAAGGACTTTTCAGGGGTAGCCGACAAAGCCGAGCAATTGGTCAATAAATTAACCCGCCCAATCTTTTACGAACAGCTCAAACTTGAGATTGACGTAAGCATCGGCATTAGTCTTTACCCTAACGAGGCAACAACCCAGCAAGCACTGTTACATTTGGCCGATACAGCCATGTATAAAGCAAAAGCACTGCACGGTTCACATTGCTTTTGCCACCACTTACATACCGAGCCAAAACGTTTGGCGTGATGAACTAAACCTTAAAGCGACCTACGCTATGATTGAGCCCAGTCGCAACTGTACCTATTGAATGTGATGACTGATTGGTATCACTAACTAATTGCAACGCGGTTTGACTTAAGCTATTTAACGAGTTGACGTTATTGGTAATATTATCAACCACAGTACTTTGTTGTTCGGTCGCAGTCGCTATTTGATAGATAGTATCGTTAGTCAGCTGTAATTGCTCAACGACCTTGGCCAGTGCCTCACGCGCTTCATTGGATAATTGCACCACCTCGCCTACCTCATTTTTACCGCGGTTAATGGCTTCAACAGCTTGCTCCACACCCCGCTCCAATCCTACTATCATTTGCTGAATATCTTCAGTTGAGCGCTGAGTTCTGCTGGCAAGCGATCTTACTTCATCTGCCACTACGGCAAACCCGCGGCCTTGTTCACCCGCTCTGGCAGCTTCAATTGCCGCATTGAGTGCCAACAAGTTAGTTTGTTCAGCAATAGCGCGGATCACATCCAACACTTGCACAATGTTTTTTGATTCCATTGCCAAGTTTTGAATAACTTCACTGGCAAACTCCACCGCGCCGGATAAACCTTGAATACTGCTTACCGACTTATCAATTACGCGCTCAGCAACATCCGTATGTTGCTGCACTTCGTTGGTACGACTGGTTGCGCCTTGCGCATTGGAGGCTATCTCATGTACCGCGTGAGACATTTCATTGATTGCCGTTGCTACCATATCCAAATTTGCGCGTTGGTCATGGGAGGTGGTTTGACTTTGGGTAGCAATACTCTTTAATTGCGACACAGAGCCTTCTAACTGCGAGGCATCTTTTTGCACATGTTGGATCAAAGCTTGAATGTTTGCCATCAACTGATTAAACGACTTGGCCAACGCCGTCAGTTCGTCTTGACCTGACGTATCCAACCGACCTCGTAAATCCCCCTCGCCCTGACATAGGCTTTGGATCATTTCGTCAATTGAATCGATACGCTTAGTCACCAATAATGGCCCATACACGACACTGAGCAAGCCAAACAAGGAAGCTAATAGCACTAAGGTGATAAACAGCATTCGGCCTGTGGTATTTTTTTGCTCAGCAACTGCAGTGGTATTTTGTGCCAATTCTAAGGTCATTTCGCCTATTTTATCGTAGTGATCGCGTAAGCGCTGAAAGCTGACTTCAACTGTTTCAGTATTGTATTCATTTGCTTGAGTGCTATTACCTTGGTCAGCAAATACAAACACCTGCTTCGCCTCACTCAGCCAGGTATTATAGTCACGGTTAAAATCCTTCGCGGTAGTCACAATCTCTGGTACATCAGCCAAATTCGCCAATACCAGCTGCATTCTATCCAGCGCTTGTTTGGCGTTTTCGTCAAAGTCCGCTTTGGCTTGCTGCTTTATTTTGTCGTTGTCCGGATTGAGTAGGTAAAGTTGTGCAGCCGTTGCGGCTTGGTAGAGATCTCTATCGGCGTTTAAACTCGCTGAAATCGCCGAAATATAGGTTTTGGTCACTACAGCTAAATCATCAGACAAACGCTGCATCTGACGATACGCAAAGGCACTGACGACAATTAAAAACACAAACACTACAACAACAGGTACTGCAAACTTAGTACGGATAGATAAATCGTTCAGACGTGACATAGGCCACTCCAATAGTCGATTGATAGCAAAAGTATAATCGCTATCAGCCGACATTCAATGTGGCTTAATGTGGCGTACTTTGACTTAAGTACCGCGCAAAGTGAACAACGCCTTTGCGCGGTGAAGTGGCGCTAAGGCTAAAAGAAACCTAGCGGGTTTTCACTGTAGCTGACCAACAGATTTTTGGTTTGTTGGTAATGATCTAAGGCTTTTTTGTGAGTTTCGCGACCAATACCGGACTTTTTATACCCGCCAAACGCCGCATGGGCCGGATACATGTGATAGCAGTTTGTCCACACTCGACCTGCCTGAATCTTGCGACCAAAGTGATAAGCGCGGTTCATATCGCGCGTCCACACCCCTGCGCCCAAGCCAAACTCGGTACTATTGGCAAGCGCGAGGGCTTCTTCCGCAGTTTTAAAGGTTGAAAGGGAGATCACAGGGCCAAAGATCTCTTCTTGGAAAACCCGCATATTGTTGTGACCTTTAAGTAAAGTGGGCTGAATGTAATAACCCGCGGCAAGTTCATGTTGCATCACTTCAACGTCACCACCAATCAACACCTCAGCGCCTTCTTTTTTACCTATATCAATATAATTCAATATTTTATCAAACTGTGCTCGTGATGCTTGCGCACCCACCATAGTCTCAGTATCAAGCGGATTGCCGCGCTTAATCAGCTTAGTGCGCTCAATTACCTTAGCAATAAAGGCATCATAGATATCTTCTTGAACAAATAAACGCGATGGACAAGTACAGACTTCTCCTTGGTTAAAGTACGCAAGTACCGCGCCTTCGATACATTTACTTAGGTAGTCATCGTCTTTTGCCATGACATCACTAAAGTAAATATTGGGTGATTTACCACCCAGCTCTACAGTTGAAGGAATGATGTTTTCAGCCGCACATTTTAGAATATGTGAACCCACAGGTGTTGAGCCAGTAAAAGCAATTTTGGCGATGCGCTTACTGGTCGCAAGCGCTTCACCCGCTTCTTTACCAAAACCATTGACGACGTTAACTACCCCAGCAGGCAATACATCACCGATTAATTCCATCAGTACCAAAATTGAAGCTGGTGTTTGTTCGGCAGGCTTTAACACCACGCAGTTACCCGCCGCCAGTGCGGGCGCCAGTTTCCAAGCGGCCATCAGAAGTGGAAAGTTCCATGGAATTATCTGTCCGACCACACCAATAGGCTCATGAAAATGATAGGCTACGGTATGCTCGTCGATTTCACCAATACTGCCCTCTTGCGCACGAATGCAACCGGCAAAATAACGGAAGTGATCGGCCGCCAAAGGAATATCCGCCGCTAAGGTTTCACGCACGGCTTTGCCGTTGTCCCAAGTTTCCGCAACGGCCAGCAGCTCACGATTGGCATCAATAATATCGGCAATTTTTAAGAGCAGATTGCTGCGCACCGTCACGCTAGTCGTACCCCATGCGTCACGCGCCGCATGGGCGGCATCCAGCGCCAGTTCGATATCGGCGCTGTCAGAGCGCGGGATACGGCAAAATACTTCGCCATTGACTGGGCTTAAATTATCAAAGTATTGGCCATTGACCGGTGGCACCCACTGGCCACCAATGTAATTGTGATATTCAGCTTTAAAATGCACTAGCGCACCGGCGCTATTTGGATTGGCGTAAATCATAGTCTTCTCTCAACTTGCTGTTATACCTTGCCTACTTGAAACCGCAGCGATGTTGACTAAGCTCGCTCAACCCAATCAGATAGTTTATCTCTGCTCATGGGGATGTACGCTCTTGCGCCGACCAGCGACTCCGAGTAGTTTGGGTGTAGTTATAATTAGGGCTGAATAATACCAACCCTCAATAATACTTGATCATTTTGAGGGACCAAAGCTGTCGCTAACGGCGTTAAAAATTTCTCATTTAGAACAACTAAATAGAAAAATTTTCGCCTTGTAATCGACAAGGTTTGCTTGCCTCAAAATAGATCACTTAATTAAGAGGATTGGTATAATTTGTGCCCGAAGATTGACAATACGCCACCTAAGGCATAAAAACTTAACTCTCAGTCCAAATTAGTTAGCTGTCCGTCCACCGCTAAGTATGGGTACCACAATGCTAAAAAACCTTGAAAAACAAAGACAAAAAATTGGGTGTTTAGTGGAGAACCGCGTGAGTTTTAACGCCGACGATGTGGTGCTCAGCGTTTACGACACCTATGCCGATGCTAAGCGAGTGGCATTGACCTCCTCTGAGGTGCTGTTTTGCGGCATGCTCTCGGGCAAAAAGATCATGCACGTGGAGCAATGCGATTATCATCAGCCATTTTTACCCAATCAGAGTTTTGTTCTCGCTCCTGCGCAGCAGGTCTACATTGATTTCCCCGGTGCCAGTTTAGCTACACCAACCACGTGTTTAGCCATTGAGATCAGCCGCGATAAAATCTCTGCTGTCGCGCAGCAATTAAACGCCAAAGCCGCTCAACGAGCACCCGCGTTGCAGTATCATCACGCTCTGGTACACACCGAACACAATCAGCAAACGCAACATCTGCTCGCCCGAATGCTGCATTTATGCAGTGAAAATGGCGATGAACGAAGCTACTTGATTGACTTGGCATTAAACGAGTTAATCGCAAGGCTATTGCAGCAGCAAAGCCGCGATTGGATCTTGTCGCAAGTGAAAGCAACGCCTGATCAATGTGGTTTATATGCGGCCTTAGCTTACTTACAACAGCATTTGTGTGATGTCGTGGAGATTGATGCGCTATGCAAAATCGCCTGTATGAGCCGCAGTAAATTTTACGCGGCATTTAAAGCTGAGCTGCATTGCACTCCAGAGCAGTGGCGGCAACAAAAACGCCTAGCGCTGGCTAAGCAGCGCTTGCAAAATGGCGAAAGTGTTACCAAAGTGGCATTCGATTTAGGGTTTAGCCATCCAAGTCAGTTTAGCCGTTGCTTTAAACAGGCCTTTGCACGTTCACCCAAAGCTTATCAAACCGAGTGTCAAGCTACGCATTGAGCGCGGCAAATCACTCACCAAGTAAAGTGTAAAAGCGTTGGGTTACGCCATTAGTCCAACCAAATCCTTGTTGTACGAGATATTCGCCACCGCCTGCGCGTGCGTGCAAATCGCACACATTGTATTTTTCTAGCAAACAACCGTGGCGAGCAAAATCCATTTCCACCATATTTATCCAGCGTCGCATAATAGTGTGCGCAAGTTCATCAAAGCCATAGCGCAGTAAGCCACTCACACCAAACCATTGCAGTGGCGCCCAACCATTAGGGCTATCCCATTGCTGCGCTGAGGTAGTTAACGTAGTCACCAGTCCACCCGCTTGCAAAAACTTGTTTGCCAACCTTGTTGCCATGCGCTCGGCTTGGCTAGCACTGGTTAAACCGGCAAATAACATAGTGGTTGCCGCTAATGACTGCACTGACGTTGATGTGCCGCTGACAAAGTTATAATCATGATACCAACCATTTTCTTCATGCCAACAATAACGCTCAATGGCCTCAGTGCGCTGCTTGGCCAATTGCACATAACGCAGCGCTTGCTGCGGCTCGCCAAGCGCGCTGTAGCAACGACTGAGTTGCTGCTCCAACATCACCAATAAGGCATTTAAGTCAATCGGAATGCGCGAAGTCGTGTGGATACTGCGTAAATCATCCGCACAAGCCAACCAACGGCTTGAGAAATCCCAGCCGGATTCACACGCCGCACGTATTTCACGATAAAAACCTGCCCGCTCAGCTGGCGCTAATTTGGCCGCGGCTTCAACATCTTCTTTGTATGATTCTGGACGAGGCTCAGCTTCGTCATCCCAGTAACGGTTAAGTAGCGCCCCGCATGGCATCCGCACTACTCGTCGCGCTGCAACATGCTGCTCGCCTAAAAGCGCAGCGCCAGTCATCCAAAACGCATATTCACGTTCCAGCGCATCACACACTTTACGCACCCAGCTCAAGTCATGTTGCTGGTGCGGCCATAATAGCCCTGCCATTAAGGCCGTCACGGGCGGCTGTGAGCGGCTTAAATAATAACTGCGGTTGCCGTTTGGCACATGACCAAAAGTCATGATCAAACTGATAAAATTGTCTAACATGGCAGCGACTTGGGAATGCCTGCCACTGTCCATTAAACCCAGCGCTGTAAAATAGCTGTCCCAATAGTAAATCTCGTTAAAGCGCCCGCCAGGCACGATATAGGGCGCAGGTAACGGCAGCAAACTGCCCTGCCCTTGTGTTTGCGCGTCACGCGCCAAGCAGCTCCATAAATGCTCAATATAAGCGCGCACATCATTAAAATCAGGCAAAGGCGCCAACTCGGGTGACTGTGCAAAGTCAAAATGTGCCGCAACAAACGTGGCTAAATCCGCTACTGGGTTTTGCTCATAAGTTTGCATGGCATGCTGCCAGCTCACTTTAGGTAACGCATCAGCAAATGTTTTGCTGTCGGGAAATAGTCCGCTACTTTGCACGGCTTTAAAAAGCGCACTGTGTTCAAACTTCATTTATTGCGCTCCTACTACGTTTTGGTTTTGTGCAGCCTGCTGCAATTCTGCGCGGCGTTTAAAGAAAAATAAGCAAACGGCGACACCAGCTATCGGCAATAACGCACCGTAAAAAGCGTGTTGGCCGCTAAAATACTCAAACACTAACCCTGTGATGATAGAGCCTGTGGTGCCACCCAGCGCTGAAAACACCACAATTAACCCCGTCATCGCAGCATGCTGCGCTTTGGCTAAGCTGCTCAACATCACCGAATTAATAAGTGGATAGATTGGTGCCATTAAAAGGCCAATTAGTGGCATTAAATACGCCGCCAGTGGTGCGGAAAATATGCTGCTCACCGCTTGCGGCGCAACATTTTGAGTCAGCGGTAAAGTCAGCACAATCAGCACTGCCATGCCAAGTAAACAGCAGTTAAGGAACACGTACCAAGGAATAAACTTTAAAATTTGCCCAGCAAGTAGTCGACCAAGCGCAAGGCTGGCAGCAAATAAACTGGTTAATTGCACACTGACCGTTACAGGTAAATGTAAGATTTCATTGTTGAAAGTGGGCAGCCATGAGCCCACGCCTTGCTCAATCAACACATATAAAAATGCCGATAGCACAAACACCAACACCAGAGGTTGCGCCGCTAGTTTCAGCATCATCACAAAATCCTGAGCTAATGGCGTGTTGGTGCTTTGTGCCGGTTTATTGATGGGCGCCAACCACACCACCAGCATAGTTAGGGCAATTAGTGCAGCAAGCAAATAATACACTTGCAGCCACGCCATTGAACCGCTCTCGCCGTCGATAAATGCCGCAAACACCCAGTAACCTGAAAGCACCCCCACCATAAAAATCCCTTCTATGGTATTGAGCAAACTGGAATGTTGTTTTGCATCGCTGGTAACTTGACCTATCAAGGCATACACCGACACTTTAACAATGGCAAAGGCACTGCCGATTGCCGCAAACAAAAGCTTGATGGCCCAAAAATGTCCGATACTAGGTGTGAGTACCGCGACCACAGCTACCACACATAATGCCGCAAGCAACGCCACCTTATAGCCAATCCGGGGAATAAACGACGCCACCAAAAACGAAACAATGGCTATCGGTAAATCTTTAAACCCTTCGAGCGTGGCGGCTTGCCCCTTACTCACTGCAAAGGTTTGAATAGATTGCAAAATCACAGTGCCTACACTGTTTAGTAAGATAGCAAATAAAAAATAGCATGCCGCCATGGCGACAATGATCCGGGTACGGCTCATAGCCAACTCTCGTTAACAACTCAGTTGCATTTCAGTCTAGCGGTGTTTTTTTTGCAATGCAAACGTTTGCATTTTAATTTATGAAAATATTCCTAAACCATGACTTAAGTGTTTGAAAGCGCTTGTCCATATAAGTCAGTAATGCGAAAAGGCTGCAAATGGCAAACGCCCAGTGCAACCGTGCTCGCTTAGCTCGATTGCCGTTGCATCAGGGCAATTGCTACTTGCTCTGAGCTTGGCTGCTCACCTGCTAATTGCGCTAAGAGCTTAGCCACCAACAATTCAGCGGCTTGCTTTGTATTTTGCGCTATGGTGGTTAAAGAAGGGTGGCTAATATCGGCCATGGCGATATTGTCAAAACCGACGATCCGCACATCGTTTGGCACACTGACATAACGTTCCTTGAGCGCTTTCATGGCGCCGAGCGCAACCATATCGCTACAGGCAAAAATGCCATCAAAGGTCAGACCATCTTGGCGCAGCATCTGGTTTATCTGCTGGTACGCGGCTTGGCTGGTAATATCAATGCGCACCAGCTGTGCATCTGCAGAAGCGCAGTCTGCCAGTGCTGCCTGAAAACCGCGATACCGCTCACCCAATTCAGCATGCGCTGGCTCACCTAAAAACACCAACCGCCGAGCGCCTCTATCAAGTAAATGCTGAGTCGCGGTTTTACCGCCTAAAAAATTATCGCTACCGACGATAGGATAATTACACGCAGTTTTGGGGTCGCCCCACACCACCAGCGGTGTACCTGCCTCTACCGCTCGTTCAATACGATGTTGCTGCTTACCTTGCCCCACCACCACAATACCGTCGGCGCGGCGACCGGAAATAAAATACCCATGCCAGTCGTCGCCCGCCATGTAGGAATTCGATAACAGCAATTCATAACCTTGACGATTAACGGCTAAATTAATGTCGCTCACCACTTTAAGTAAAAACGGGTCATCGATAGATTGCTCTGTTTCGTCATCTAAGTTAATGATCACTGCAATTACGTTGGTTTTTTGCAAACGTAGTCTAGAAGCCGCAGCATTTAAACTAAAGCTATGAATTTTAGCAAGTTCTTGGATTTTCTCACGCGTTTCCTGCTTAATAAGCGGACTATTATTGAGCGCTCTTGATGCGGTAGAAGTCGACACCCCTGCCAATTTAGCCAGATCCGCCAATGTCACTTTACTTGCCATAGAACTCCTACCACTTCCTAAACTTCGCTCAACAACGCAATAAGGTATTGAATTTACCAGTATATCGCAAACTTTACTGCAACGATGTAAAAGCCGCAGAAATTTTCTACATGAGTGTGTCGTAAAAAATGTTTGCAAACGTTTGCATAACGTTCTATTTTAAATTTGAGCCAAGTGCAACTCCCCATCTAGGGAGGTTGGCAAACACAGTTACCGCGGCACACAAATGCCAACACAGCGCTGCGTTAAGGCGGCGATGTGGAATACAAAAACTGGGCAGAACACTATGACAACAAGAGGAATCCTGCAGTGAACAACCGTTACGCGTACACCCTGCTGGCTTCGGCGATTGCATTTGCAATCAACATTGAAGCACAAGCAGCTGAACAAAAAGCACAAGATAAAGTTGAAACCATTATCGTCTCTGGTACACCTGGTGGCAGTGGCGTGCGTAAAGTCGATGCGGCATTTGCAGTGACCAACCTAGACGCAATAAAAATCGACCGTTTAGCACCGAAAAGCACCGCTGATCTCTTCAAAGCCGTACCTGGTGTATGGGTTGAAAGCTCAGGTGGAGAATCAGGCGCCAACGTATTTGTACGAGGCTTTCCAGGTGGTGGTGATGCGCCGTTTTTAACCGTTAGTTTGCAAGGTTCACCCATTTACCCTGCACCTACCTTGTCGTTTTTAGAAAACTCATCAATTTTCCGTCTTGATGAAACCATCAGCATGATGGAAGCACTGCGCGGTGGACCAAACCCTGTGGTATCGAATGGTCAACCCGGTTTGACCACTAACTTCCAATTAAAACGTGGCAGTGAAGAAACCGAAGGCACTTTTAAATACACCACTTCAGATTACGGCTTACAGCGCGTTGACGCTGTGGTCAGTGGTGAGCTAAGCAAAGATTTCTACTATATGGTGGGTGGTTATGTAAAACGCTCTGATGGCATTCGCGACGCGGGCTTTACATCTGAAAAAGGCAACCAGTTCACCATTAACCTCACCAAAGTATTAGATAAAGGTGAAATTAATCTCTACACCCGTCAAACCGATGATACCGGTGCTTGGTATTTACCGACGCCATTGAATGTTGCAGGTGTCGATGCTGAATATACCCAGCTCTCTGGTTATAATCGCCAAGCGGTTATTTATGCAGGCCAAGGCGGTCAGGCAATGGAAATTGACTTAGGTGATGGCCGAGGTTGGGACGGCCACGTTTCTGGCGGTAGTATCAAGCTAGACCTAGCCAATGACTGGCAATTTGTCGACCGCTTTAGCCTCACTCAAGGCGCGGCTAACACCTATGGTTTAGTGCCAGCGGGCGCAGCAACCAATTTAGCCAGCGTTGCTGACAATGGCAGTTCAGCCACAGGGGCAATTACTGGCACTGAGTACGACGGCAATACCTCAGTACAAAAGTTTGGTCGCTGGGTCGTACTTAAAGATATTGATGCCTTCACTAATGACTTGGCCTTTAGTAAAGATTTTGGTCAAGTGAAAAGCGCCTTTGGTGTGTATAGCGCCACCACCTCAGCGAAAGATTGGTGGAGCTTAGGCAACGCAGCGTATCATGTACTGGGGGGCAGCAAAGAAATGCTCACTGGTATTGCTTGTAATAGCGCTGTTGAAGGGTGCGACTTCAACTACGACATAAATTCAACGGGCGATGCAAAAACGTTAGCGTTTTACACTACCCATAGTTACCGCGCCACCGAGCAATTAACATTAGACCTAGGCTTGCGTAGTGAAAAGCACGAGGTCAGCTACTCGGTTGACGAAGGACTCGACGGCATCATTACCAAATCGGTTGATTACGATGCACGCAAAACCTCTTGGACGCTTGGCGCCGATTACAAGTTAAACGACCACAGCGGGGTATTTGCACGCGTTAATAAAGGCTACAAAATGCCTTACTTTGACGACTTCCGTGACAATTTTGGTGCTTATACAGGCGGTCAAAACCTCATTAAAGAAGTGACTCAAGCTGAAGTGGGCTACAAATTTATGGGTAGCAACACCGACTTATTCGCAACCTTATTTACTAATGAAGTCAAAGGCGACACTTTTGTCCGCCGTCCGGGCGCACCCGCTGAAATCCTCACCAACGAGGCTAAAGGTATCGAGCTTGATTACAACTACAATCATGAATCTGGCCTTGCAGTGAACTTAAACGCGACATGGCAAAAAACCGAGATCACCGAAAGCCCAGGTAACGAAGGCAATGAAAGTCAACGCCAACCGAGCTGGCAAATTCGTGTCACGCCAAGTTATGAGTTTGAAGTCGCTGGCATGTTCGCCAGTGTTTACGGCACACTTTCTGCGGTAGATGACCGTTTTGGCAATAACGAAAACACTGTCGTGCTAGAAGGGTACGAAAAACTAGATTTAGGTATGACACTTGAACCAACAGAAGGTATTAAGTTGCAACTGGCAATTGATAACCTCACTGATGAGCAAGGCATCACCGAAGGTGACCCGCGTAATGATGACGCGCCCAACGGTCGCTACATTATGCCACGCAGCATCAAGTTCAGCGTTGCCTATAACTTCTAACTCCTTGAGCCATACCCAAGTGCAGCAAATGCAGCCGCTGCAACTGGGTAAACACACCAGAGTTATTGCGTTCATTTAGCTCTGGCCCCTTGGGCAACAAAGTCCACAGCAAAAATACGCTGTGGACTTTTTATTTTGGGCTACTCAGTTATACTTGGCATAATTATTTCTTGCCAAAAGATGTCATGGATTTACTGGCTTTATTAGATATTTACCCGCTTTCTTGGTCTGGCATTGCTGCCGCTATCCTCAGTGGTTCGATTATTGGCTTAGAACGTCAACTACGCGGCAAACCCGTTGGAATTCGCACCTCTTCTTTAATTGTCTTAGGTACTTACGTTTTTATTACGCTCGCAATGGCGGTCAATAATGCGGTGGCCGATCCCTCGCGGATCATCGGCCAAATCGTGACTGGCATAGGCTTTTTAGGTGCGGGCGTGATGCTAGCGCGCGACGGGGTGGTGGTTGGCGTCACCTCAGCCGCCGCCATTTGGATGCTTGCCGCAATTGGCATAACCATCCCTATTGCGGGTGAATGGGTGGCGATTAAAATCTCCTTTGTGGTGGTCGGTATTCTTTATGGCGTTGATTTATTAGAAGAATCATTCACCTCACTAACCCGAGGTGTACATGTCAAGTACAGCAATTGGCGGGTCAAGAAATTTGAGCGCCAACAAGCTAAAGCCAACAATGGCAATAGCAAATAATCATCCACTAAACGGCGGGGTGTTCGCCCCGCTACACTTACGCATTCGTCTCATCTGCTGTTGTTGTTACCCGAACTTAGTTAAGGTGGTGCACATCATCCTTGTGTCATGTAAAACAATTAAGCTAAAACTGCACCACTACAGTTGAGGATTTTATGAAGTTTACTGCCGCCCTGTTTATCAGTTTTGCCGCCTTATTGAGCAACCTAAGTGTTGCTAAACCGGTGCAATTTCTTGCCTATGGCGATATGCCTTATTCAAGTGTTGACCGCGACTTAATCAGTGCACCAGACGGCGCATTGTATAAAGCGGCGCAAATCACGCCACATCAGTTTGTGGTGCATGTGGGGGATATTAAAGCGGGCGTCCAATCTTGTAGCGATGCACTGCTCCGTGACAATTACCAAGTGATCAGCAGCTTAAGTACAAAGCCGTTTATTTATACACCAGGTGATAACGACTGGACTGATTGCGACCGCGTCACTTTACTGCAAACATTTGATGAACTTGAGCGGCTGCAATTTGTGCGCGAGAATTTTGCGACTCAAACCCCAGCGTTAGCTAACTTTAAACGCCAAGCCAACCAACCGGAAAACCAAAGCTGGCAGCTTGATGACGTGCAGTTTGTTACTTTACATGTGGTTGCAACCAATAATGGTCGTAGGCAGATTTTGCAATCTGATGAAAAAACCGCACTCTCGCAAGTCGATAGCAGAGATCAACTCAACTTTGCATGGCTCGACCAACATTTACCAAAAAAAGGCCCGAAAGCCGCTGTGATTATGATGCAAGCCGACATCTACGTGAAAGCTAAGCACGATGGCGCTTGTACGGATAAAGAGCAAAAAAAGTGTGATGGCTTGCTTGCGTATCGCAAACAAATGGATAAGCTCGCAAAAAAGCGCAACTACCCCATTTTATTGGTGCATGGAGACACTCCAGCATACTGTTTTTCAAAGCGTAATTCTGGGCTTTGGCACTTAAATACGCCGGGCGATTTTAAAGTGCTCGATATCGCGCAAGTCACAGTAGAGCCGGAAAGCCAACAACCCTTCACAGTGAAGTCGCTGTTAAGTAAAGACAGCATTGCTGCCTGCCCAGAGATCAGTAAAGACTAAGACGACGCGAGCACTGAGCTCGCGTCCTTATTTTTTCTGTTTTAGAACCAATTCGGCATAACTTCAGCTCAATTACGCTTTTTTCGCGAAAAATACCGCGTTTCTCTGTCACTCAACGCTGAAAAATGCTATTGCTTAGACAATCTCAGCGTTCATTATAAAAACCAACGCAACGCGCCCACTGACCTAAATTTCGGAGATCATCATGAAAGGCTTTTCGCTACTCGCTTTAGCGGTTTCCATGGCACTTACCGGCTGCTCACCTAGCCCAACTCAAACAGAAACTCAACCAGCACCGGCTCAACAAGTCACTAAACTTGACCGTGCTGCCGTGGATAAAGTAGTCGACGGTTACACCAAAACCTTTATTCAGCACCAACCTGCGATGGCAACCTCGCTCAATTTACCTACTGCTGAATATGGTGACTACGCAAGCCGTTTGCCTGATTATTCCAGCCAAGGCATGAAAGCCCTGCAACAAGATATGGCAAAAGCAGCCAGCTCTTTAGCGCAACTTACCCAAGCTGAACTGAGCAGCAACGATAGCCTTCATGTCCGAGTGAATGAAGTGATTGCCAAATACTACGCTGGCGACAGCAATTTCAGCGGTGGTTATATTGACACTTGGGGCGGCCATTTACCTTATATCGTCAACCAATTGTCTGGTCCATTAGTTGATATTCCAACCGTATTAAAAGATCAGCACATCATTGCCAGCATAAAAGACGCTAAAGACTATCTCGCCCGCCTTGACGGTTTTGCTACTGTGATTGATCAAGTGCGCGCCAAAGTCGCTGAAGATGCAAAAAACGGTATTGTGCTGCCTAAAGTGCTGTTCCCAAACACTTTAGGTTATTTAAGTAACTTTGTGGCAAAAACGCCTGAGCAGCACGCGCTAGTAACTTCTTTCCAAACTCGCCTAGAAAACCTTACCGATGTTTCGGACGAAGAAAAAGCCGCGATGGTGACACTCGCAGCCAACCTTGTAAAAGATAAAATTTACCCTGCTTTTGCCCGCGTAAGCAGCGATATGCAAGCGCTTGAAAGCACCGCTCCTGAAGCAGTTGGGATTTCAGCTCAGCCCAATGGCGCTGCGTTTTATCAACATGAGATCACCTACTTAGCCGACTCCAGCATGAGCGCCGAGCAAATTCACCAAATTGGTTTACAAGAAGTTGAACGCATTACCAAACGCATGGACGAAATTCTGAAAGCCAATGGTTATAGCGAAGGTAGCGTTAGCGAGCGCATGCAAAAACTGAACGACGAGCCACGCTTTTTATATGCTGATAGCGATGAAGGCCGTGAACAATTATTGACTTTCTTACGCGGTGAAATTGAAACGGTTATCGCCAAAGCGCCGACGCTATTCTCGACTTTGCCAACGCAAAAAGTAGAAGTGAAACGTATTCCTAAAGAAGTTGAAGCGGGTGCACCGGGTGGGTATTACAATGGCCCGTCGTTAGATGGCAGTCGCCCTGGGGTGTTTGCGATTAACCTTAAAGATATGAAAGCGGTGCCAAGTTTTGCGATGAAAACCCTGACTTATCATGAAGCAGTACCGGGTCACCACTTCCAAATTGCGCTTAATATGCTGCAAACTGACATCGGCTTAATGCGCCAAAATGCCTCTTTCAACGCTTATATTGAAGGCTGGGCTCTCTACTCTGAGCTAGTAGCGTTTGAGATGGGCATGTATGAAAACGACCCATTTGGCGACCTTGGTCGTCTACAAGCCGAAGTTTACCGCGCAGCCCGTTTAGTGGTAGACACAGGTTTGCATGCGAAAAACTGGTCACGTCAACAAGCGATTGAGTATTTTGCTGAGGCAACAGGCTCTGCGATGAGCGACGTGACTGCCGCTATCGACCGTTACATTGCATGGCCGGGCCAAGCATTGGGTTACAAGTTAGGTATGCTGAAATTAGTCGAGCTACGTCAACATGCGCAACAAGCACTAGGTGACAAGTTCGATATTAAAGCCTTCCACGACTTAGTGTTGTTAAAAGGCGCGCGCCCAATGGCGATTGTTGAAGAAGACGTAAATAGCTGGATTGCAGCACAATAATTACTGTTTAAACTTAAAGTTAATTGGGGTACTTTAGCTATTTGCTAGTACCCCAATGTTGTTTTTAAAGGATATCATTTTGAAAACCTTATCTCTGCTCGCGCTATCACTTATCTCTAGCAGTGTCTTTGCTGCGATTGCACCAAACAGTGACAAAATAGCCAATTACGCAGTAAAAACCTATCAGCAAGCGCAAGTCCACACTTTAGCCAATTTGGTGTCGTTCCCAACGGTTAACGAAGCGCATATCGCCACACCAGACAATCCGGCTTTTATTGGCTTTAAGCAGTTACTTAAAATCAAAGCCGCTGAGCTTGGGCTAGATTACCAAGACCACGGCCATACGGTGTTAATCGGCCTAGGTCAGCAAAGTGATAAAGTCACTATTGTCACCCATGGGGATGTACAACCCGCCGATGCCAGCAAATGGCGCCAAAGTCCATTTACCTTAGATGCAAGCTCTGAGCCGGGTAAACTGATTGCACGCGGCACAGAAGACGATAAAGGCCCCATTGCTACTGCGCTTTACGCGATGAAAGCGATTAAAGACCAAGGCGTTACCCTTAATAACCGCATTGAGCTGATGGTGTACTTGGCAGAAGAATCCGACTGGGAGCCGCTAAAAGCCTTTATGCAAAATTACGCGCAACCAAAATATGCCGTAACCATTGATGCCAGCTATCCTGTCGTCGTGGCGGAAAAAGGCTGGAGCTTAATTGCCCCAACATTTGATGCCAGCTCGGCGCAGCAAAGCACTTATGTTACAGGGCTTATGGGCGGTGCATTTGCTAGCCAAATCCCTGAAGATGCCAGCGTGATTGTGCATAACTTAAATGCGGCAGATGAAGCTAAATTGCGCGCCGCGGCCAAGCAACTAGATAAAGTACAAGTGACGTTACGCGCATTACCTGAAGGCATGCTAGTCACGGTAAAAGGTGTTTCTGCCCACTCATCTGAGCCAGAGCAAGGCATCAACGCCATTGCTCATCTAGCTGAGCTATTTAAAGAAATTCCACTTGAAATGAATAGCGATGGCCAAGCGCTGACCTTTATCCATGAATTAATTGGTCTTGATTTGTATGGCCAACAATTTGGTGATATCGCGTATCGCCACGACTTTATGGGGCCGATGAGCGTTGCGCCAACCCTTTTAAAACGCGCTGGCAATGCCCTGACCTTATCCGTCAACCTGCGCCGCCCAGTTGGCAAAACCGAAGCTCTGTTAGCTGAGCAAATTGACGCAGCCCTTGGCAAATGGCAGCAGCAACATCAAGTGCGTTTAACTGGGCTAGAAGTAGAACTTGGCGAGCCAATGTTATTGGATGGCGCCCCACACGCACAAAAGCTGTTAGATGTGTTTAAACACTATACTGGCGACCAACAAGCGGGGTTTGTTTCTATCGGCGGCGGCACCAACGCCAAGCTATTTGATAACGCCGTCAGCTTCGGCCCTTCAATGCCGGGGGTAAAATATTCAGGCCACTCCGAGCACGAATTTATCACCACCAAACAGCTTGAACTGAACTTACGTATGTACACCGCCATGATGTTAGAGCTGGGGAATATGTAGCTGAGTTAATGGGAAATAAGTTAAAGAGAAATAAAACAGGTGGCGAGCATGCCACCTGATTTTTATATATCGCTTACAAAAATAAAACGGTTAGTTTCTGTGCCAGAAGCGGATATTCAATACTCTACTGGCGATAAGTCATTCCTAGGGGGAACAGTGACCGCTGTTTCTTAATCTCACTAAAAGGTATTTTTTTCATGACTCTCATACGCCAAATACGAAATAGACTCTTCATTTTTTATAGTTTCAAAAGAACTCAAATCTACTTCTGTTAACAATGTATTTCCATACTCATGGTGTTTGTCAAACGGGGTAGGGAATAGCGTTAGTTGGATTGGCTTGCCCAATATTTCACTGTCCTCATCTGGCATTGGTAATATTATTTGAAACATTGTATTAGCAAATGCGATTACAAATTGCATATACGGAGCGTCGTTTACAGTATCTTTCCGTCGTAGAAGAAAAATAGTTACTCCACTATATGGTTTAGGCCCAGGTGTAAATTGTTCAAAAACAATGAAAGGTCGGTAAGATAATGACTCATAAGTATGCGACTCTAAACCAACCCATGTTATTAGATGCTTAAGGCTACTTAGCTCTTGCTTAGGGGCAACTGAAATAGCCATTTTTACAAAACATTTGAATGCGGCTGCTGGAATATATGGCTGTTTGTGAGCTGTTATTTTTATAGATTTATTTTCTTCGTCAATTTCGTATATCTTGTCATCTTCATAGCTAGTTAATGAGATAACCTGATCTTTCATTGATATTTTTGTTTTTCCATCTCTGCCAACATAAGTTGGAATACCCTTTTTCCCATCAACAGCAGCCAGTGTTCTTTGCACGCCAAGGTATTTTGCGAGGTGGTCTTCTATTGTCCTGCTAAATTTCTCATTGCAAACATCGCATTCGTCGTATGCTAGGAGAGATTTATTGCCCGTAAACTCAGGAATTGCATGTGCAATTTTTTTAAAATCAACATCTGGGGAAGACCTATCACAAAATCTGCAAACTCTCTGTTCTTTTGTACCGATATAAACCTTTTCTTCCTTAGTCAAATTGATATATGAACTGATGATGTCGTAGTTCTCATGAAAATAGCTAGTCCGATCCATATGTATTCCCTTAATACGGTGCTGAATGGCAGGGCCAAACCTTGAATTTTATATGATATAGGTTGGAACTATCTGCTCCACGCTCATAGTCCACTTTTTCACATGTGCCAAAAGCGGAGCATCAACGCCTCGCTTAACCAGCGCAAAATAGCAGGCTAAAATTAGCGACGAAGGAGCGCAAGCTTGCTGTTTTGCGTCCCTTGGTTAAAGCGTTTGTTAGGCATTATTTATCCCAACATTTTTCCTCAAGCTGCAATAAAAATCTTTTCTAAGATTGCTCAGATTTCCTCTAAGCTGCGAAATTTCGTGCCGCGTTGGAATGTTAAAATCTGAATTACTCCTAAACACAGAATTTCTTAAAGACGATACTTCCCCTTCGTACTCCCATATTTTTTTCGATGCTTCAGAATTGTCTCCAACCAAAATCAATAAGAGTGCGTAACAACGCTCAAGGTCACCTATAGCATCAACATAACTCTCGTCTTTTCCGTTTAAAAATTTTTTGAAATCACTACAAGGCTGCCCATTAGATTCAATATCCTTGCTAACCCCATCTAACGCAGCCAACAATTTGGATGCTGAAGAGAAATACTGTTGTGCTGAATCTGTTGCTTCTAACAATATATCTTTTCTAGCCTCCCACTTTGTTTTCTCTACATCGTGCTGTCTATTTCTTTCACTAATAAAATAACTGACAACACCTGTAACTAGCGCTCCTAAGCCAACTTTAACGACCGTGTCTAGAATTTGCAGACTTGTTAGTTCTGGCACGTCTTTCCCCTTGATGCCTAACATCTTAGTATTTATGGGACACGTTGTTTGTGTCACATAATCCCTTGTTGAACTGAGGCGCTGCCTGCACGTAGCTTGGTGTAGTTTATGCCATGGGAATTTGATTTTAAGCCTAAGGGGTAAATGGTTGGTTTGCTCAATCCGTTACCTTACTTTGCGCTTCCTAGCATCGCTCAGTCGTTTTTTATGATTCCATTACAGCCAATTCAGGGACTTTAAGCAACCTTTTTTAAGCCACGCAGCACATCCTCTCTCAATTCTTTTCATTAGATTAACTTATTGAAGTTCGGCAGCTCTTTTACGCTGCTAACTCAGTCGTATATCTGCCTGTGTGTCGTCTTGGTTTTGTCTTTGTGCTGTGAACACCATTTTAGACTCAGTAGTCCATGCCCGCAAACCCCTCCCCTCTACAAACTCAGCACATACTTTTTAAAGTTATCTAAAATACTTTGCCAGCCTTGCTGTTGAAATTTTGCGGGGTGGGTTTGCTTTAGTGCTAATGATTGAGCCGAGTCCTATTTATAGTCTCAACAGACAAATAATGGGTTCTTTTAGCACCACTCGTACAATCATCGCAGTATCCTTATTTTATCCCTCTCCCACTTGAGAAGAACATGTGTACGAAACCAACTAATCGTGACGGGGTCACATAATCGTGACGGGGTCACATCTTGCATTGTGCATGATGTAGGCCGTAACTGTTTGCTATTCACCCAAAACAGTCTACCCCCCTACAAACTCAGCACATAGCTTTTAAAGTTATCTAAAATACTTTGCCAGCCTTGCTGTTGAAGTTCTGCGGGGTGGGTTTGCTCTGCTTCAAATTGCTCTGTAATGGTGACGCCGCTTGCGGTTTCAACAAAGTCGATGCTGACTTTACGACCATCGGCAATGACGTAGGCGATGCGCTGCATTGGCACCACTTCGGTAAATTGGCCGTTAAAATCAAAACTCATTGAGCCGTCTTTAGCTGCCATTTGATAGCTAAACTCGCCACCAACCCGAAAATCGCTGCGCGCCAACGGGCAACACCAATCGTCATTAGCAAAGTTCCAACTTTCAATATCGCTTGGCGTATGCCATGCGCTCCAAACCAGTGCTAATGGCGCATTAATGGTGGTAGAAACTGTGATAAGCATAGTCTTTCCTTACAACCTTCCTGACAATGTTCTGTACGAACTGATCCTACTTAAACTATTTGCCGCTACAGTTAGGCGGTGAGTAGGCAAGTCCCTCAGAACATAGATTCTATGTGATTAAGGTCGCCAACACCGCTGCGCCGTTAAGCAGTATATAAATCCATCATGCGCGTATTGCAGGTGAGGTGCAAGCAACAAGTTGGCTAATTTACCAACCGCGCTACTTGCCATACTTGATGGTATGCAATTGCATGCCCAAATACTGCATAGTGAACTGAATTACATCAATAAAACATTGTGGCGTGGTGTTACTGCATGAAGTACTCAAAATCGAAAAGTGCTTGCCCCGTAATGCGCGCAGCTCTATTTTTAGCGCCTCGTCGTCCATAAACTCGGTAATACGGTCTAAAAACGCTTTCATCGGTGCAGTAACGCTGTACCAATATACTGGGGAGGCAAAAACAATGTGCTCAAACTGCATTAAATAGCGCAGCAAACCACGAAAATCATCATTTTTATCGCGATGCTCATAACTGTAAGGCGCGACTTTAAAACTATCTAGATATACCAGTTCAGCGTTGAGTTCGGTGGCTAACTGTTGGCTGGCTTTGGCGGTATTGCCAAATTCACGGGCGCTTGAGTACAAAATTACGCTTTTCATTATGTCTCCTTTTGAATAAATTGCTGGTAGACTAATTCCTCAAGCTAAGTTGAGGTAAAGCGAATTTTTAAGGATAACCCTATGACAAGTTCAAAACACCGTGAAGAAGCCAATCTCAGTGTAGGGCAAATAGCCAAACGTGCTGGAGTCAACGTGTCAGCATTGCATTTCTATGAGCAAAAAGGGCTTATTCGCAGTTGGCGCAATAACGGCAATCAACGCCGTTATAAACCAGACACGCTACGCCGCATTGCGGTAATAAAAGCAGGGCAAAAAATGGGCATTAGCCTTGATGAGATTAAAGCAACACTAGCCACTTTGCCTGATAACCGTACTCCCAACAAAACCGATTGGGCAAATTTGGCCACCCATTGGCAGCGCCAATTAGATGAAAAAATTGCTTATATGCAGCATGTACGTAATTTTGTGCAAGGTTGTATAGGCTGCGGCTGCTTATCGATGAATGCCTGCCCTATGTATAACCCTAACGACATCGTTGCCGATAGCGCCAGCGGTGCTGTGTGGCTAGAAGCCCCAGACAAAGCGCTGGCAGCAAAAATCTGTTATGATAACAACTATAATAAAATAGGAACAACAGAATGAAAAAAACCACGCTGTGTTTAGCGTTACTTGCCACCTTAGGCTTAGCTGGTTGCCAAAATAGTGTAACCCTAGCAACCACTCAAAGCCAGACCCAAGTCAACGAACAAAACCAAGCTTTTCAAACCTTTGCCGCACAGTTTATCGAAGATTTATGGGCGCAATATCCAGAAGCATCCTCATGGGCTGGCTATGGCAAATACGACGATATCATTACCATTCCTGATGAAGCGAGCCGTGTCAGCAGCGCCGCATTTGTTGCTAAGCAACTGGCCAAATTACGCCAGTTTGATTTAACAAAGCTAACTAACGCCAACAAAATTGATTACCATTTGCTTGAAAACACCCTGCTACAAAGTGAATGGGAAGCCAATACGTTTAAATCTTACCAGTGGGACCCATCAAGCTATAACGTGGCTTATGGCTTTGCCAGCATTCTAAATAGCCGTTTTAAAAGTGATGACGAAAAGCTCAAACTGATATTAAACCGCTTACAGTATGTCCCTGCTTATTACAGCGCAGCCGAAGCCAATATTACTATTCCAACCCTCGAGTTCACGCAGCTAGGTATAGCGCAAAACCAAGGTGCGTTTAGCGTGTTAAACGACGAATTACTGGCTAAACTGGCCGACAGTAAACTGACTGCAGCCGAGCAAACCCTTTTCACCACCCGCTTTAACCAAGCAAAGCAAGCCATCACTGACTATATCGAGTTTTTAACTCAGCTTGAGCAAGAGCTTACGGCCAATGGCAACGCGCGCTCGTTTCGTATTGGCGAAGAACTGTACGAAGCCAAATTCGCTTTTGATATTCAATCTGGCTACAGCGCCAAGCAAATGTTTGCAAAAGCCGTGGCCGATAAAACCCGTGTAACGGAAGAAATGGCCAAGCTGACTATCCAGCTGTGGCCAAAATACTTCCCGAATGTGCCTATGCCTGCTAAAGAGCGCGATGCCGTCGCTATGCTTATCAAGCATTTATCGGCCAAGCATGTGGCGCGTGAAGATTTTGTCAGCGAAATCAAAGCGCAGATCCCTGCCCTTGAGCAGTTTGTAATGGACAAAGGCTTAATCGGCCTAGATGCCAACAAACCTTTGGTGGTGCGTGAAACACCAGAATATATGCGCGGTTTTGCCGGTGCTTCAATCAGCGCTCCTGGCCCTTACGAGAAAAAAGAAAACACCTATTACAACGTGTCACCACTTGATGATATGAGCGATGAGCAGGCCGAGTCTTACTTGCGCGAATACAATCATTGGATTTTGCAAGTTCTCAACATTCACGAAGCCGTGCCGGGCCATTACACCCAGTTGGTGTACTCGAACGAATCACCTTCACTGGTTAAAAGTATTTTCGCTAATGGCGCCATGGTTGAAGGTTGGGCGGTTTATACCGAGCGTATGATGCTTGAAGAAGGCTATGGTGATTTTGAACCTGAAATGTGGCTGATGTACTACAAATGGAATTTGCGCGTTATTTGTAACACCATTTTAGATTACAGCATTCACGTCAACAACATGAGTAAAGAAGACGGCATCGCGCTATTAATGGACGAAGCCTTCCAAGAACGCACCGAAGCCGAAGGCAAATGGCGCCGCGCCACCTTAAGCCAAGTGCAATTGACTAGCTACTACAGCGGCTACCGCGAAATTTATGACTTCCGCGAAGCGCAAAAACTAAAGCTTGGCGACCAGTTTAAACTACGCGCTTTCCACGACGAGTTTTTAAGTTTTGGCAGCGCTCCTGTTAAATATATTAAAGAGCTAATGCAATACTGATGTTGGAGTAAATTGATTAGGGGGCACTCGCCCCCTAATCAATTTAATTTGGTTCAATTTTTTATTTTGTGTGGTTCGATAGACTAAGCATCAATCAGGTTAAAAGAGCTCTTTTCAGACGTTCGGCTCTAACTTACTTTTGGACGAAAGCGAGTTTCGAACTTAATGTCCTCCGACACCGACAAATGAATGTTTAATTACATAGGTGACAATATACTATTGAACAGGATTGTAGTAATGGCATTTTATTGCCTTGTCAGTTAAAATTTAAGTAACACAGGAGGCGTTATGACAAACACTGTTGCTAAAGTAGCGATCGAGCGCAAGACGAAGTTTACCCCCAATATGGAAAACTTTAAGGTCAGTTTGAGCTACGAAGGCCTTTCACTGAAAAAGGATAGTGAAGGCAAAACGATTGCGGATTTAAAACGCAAGTATGCGCGATAAG
>NZ_JBHRSD010000046.1:0-88483 GCF_042643375.1 Pseudoalteromonas fenneropenaei | reverse complement strand
TGGTGAACTCTCGATACTCACTGTGCTTATTAGATCAAAGGGCTAGATCTGTGTCTAGCCCTTTTTCAACAGTCTGAAACCGACCTAAGTCGGTTTGAATTTTATACAAAAAACAATCACACACTAATAAAGAGTTTGCGCTTGTATAACCAGTGCAATACCAGCAGCTGAACCAGCAATAAGCCAAGCACCGCAAAGAGTGGCTGCCACTCATTGGGTAGCGCAGCGATTAAACCACCAAACAAACTGTTACGAATAAACTCCCAATTCACTACACTTGATGCGAGATAAATAATGATTGAGTTAGCGCCGATAATAACAAACGGATAAGCCAACCTTTGACCCGGTAGAATATCAACTAGCACAAAAAACACGGCTAGCAACATAGCACTCCAACCTACCGTCACTAAAACAAAAGAACTGGTCCACAATTCTTTGTTAACTGGAAACTGCAAGTCCCATGACCAACCAAGAGCAAGACTCATTAAACCGGCTGCAAACAATTGTCCTGCCACTTTCCACTCACCGATGTCGCTGCTTTTACTGATTAAACGACCCGCAAACACACCTGCAATTGCATTCACTACTGCAGGGAAACTAGACAAGATCCCTTCAGGGTCAACTGCACGATTTTGATAACTAATACCCGGCAAAAATACGCTGTCGACCCAGGCATTCCAGCTACCTGCACCACCTTGGCTTAAATCACCCGCGCTACCGCCGGGCACAGGGATAAAACAAAGTAGTAACCAGTACGCCAGTAAGATACCTACTCCTGCAAACGCAACTTGGCGTAAGCTTAAGTGCCACACCAGTAACACACACAATAACCAAGCGAACGCGATGCGACCTAAGACACTTGCATAACGCACCTCAGAAAGGTCAGCTGGGATACCCGTGCCCCAGCCGTGGTTATACAAAATACCTAATAAGCACAGCAGCGCAAAACGTTTTAGTGCTTTGCGATAGTAAATAATGCGTTCAGTAGAAGGTAAATGATTGATACGTTTTGGCGCCAAGCCCATTGCAACGCCCGACAAGAAAATGAACAGCGGGAAAATTAAATCGTAAAAAGTAAAACCGTGCCACAGGCTATGCTCTGTGTGTGCCGCAAAAGTCTGCCAACCTTGCCATCCGGTTAAGACCAGTAAGGCTGCAAATATCGATTGGCCACCCAAGATCCATATCATGTCAAAGCCACGTAAGGCGTCCAGTGAGGCAAGGCGTTTTTTTTCTTTTGTTGTCATTTTTGTACTTCCTTAAAATGAAAAAGCCCCGCGTTACAGCTGCGGGGTTTTTATCCAGGGAAAGTGGTTATTGTAATTGTCCACCAATATAGGTTTGCTCGGCAAAAAGCGCATCGCTAAACACCACAAAGTCGGCATCAAAGCCATTTTGTAAACGCCCTTTATGCGTTAAGCCGAGATATTGCGCTGGATATAAAGACGCCATACGCAGACTTTCAGCAAGACTTACATCTAAGGTCTGTACGGTATTACGTACTGCAGCGGCCATATCAAGTACGCTACCTGCTAACTCACCCGTAGTTGAATTAAGACGATCGCCGGTACGTATTACTTTACGACCATCAAAGAAATCAAATTCGGCCATATCTGTACCAACTGGTGGCATGGCATCCGTTACCAACAGCATTTTGCCGCGTTGCTTGGTGCGAATTGCCAATTTAGCCGATGCAGGATGAACATGATGACCATCTACAATCAGACCACACCAGCTAGTGTCGTCCCATAATGCTGCACCAACCACGCCCGGCTCACGTGAGGTAAAAGCAGACATGGCATTAAATAAATGCGTAAACCCATCAGCACCTGCTGCAATTGCGGCCATAGTCGTAGCGTAATCCGCATTAGAGTGACCGATACAGACTTTTACACCTAGGCTGACCAAACGCTCAATATCTGCAAGGGGCACTGTTTCGGGTGCTAAAGTAACCATTTTAATGCCAATATCATCACGACCATAAACGGCAAATTCGGCTTCACTGATTGGGCGAATAAATTGCTCACTGTGCGTGCCCTTTTTCGGGTAAGACAAGTGTGGCCCTTCAAAATGCACACCCAAAATACCAAGGCTACGCTCAGCAATGGCTTGTGCAGTCGCATCAGCGGCACGCTGCATAACTTCAACGCTATCGGTAATAAGCGTTGGCATAATCGCAGTTGAACCAAAACGCGCGTGCGCCGATAAAATTGTTTCTAAGCATGCTACGGATTGCTCAGCATTGAAGAAACCACCACCGCCGCCGTTGACTTGAACATCAATAAAGCCAGGTACCACAGTGCCTTGCAGCTGAGTTGCTGCTGGCGTGCTATCGCCGAAATAAAATTTGCCGTTGTCGACATAAAAACTGCAATCGTGATGAAAGGTCTCACCATCGAACAAACGTTCAGCACGGAAATATTGTAGTGCCATTAACCTACCTCTTTAGAATGTGCTGCGAGTGCATGCTGAGCAAAATAAATAGCGCCCATTTCTGGTGGCTGAATTGCGGGTTCAACTCGGATTGCAACATCTGGCGCGAGCCATTTTTGCAAAGGTTCAGCCAAACCACCAATCATAGTTAACCGTGGTGGATTACTTTCTAACAAGCGTTTGGCAAGGCGGCTAATATAGTCCGCGCCCTCTTGCACTATCGCTTTCGCTACGACATCACCGGCGTCCGCAGCAGCCAACACAAAGCGCGCCAATTTTGCATAACTACTCGACGGCTGACCCGCCATTTGCTCTGCGATACCCATGGCATTTTTTGCTTGAAAGTGCTCTTTAAGCGCATCAGACAGCGCTGTCTTTTGACCTAAACCATCCAAGTCTTCCAGTACCGCTTTAACTGCTTCCAATCCCATCCAAGCGCCGCTGCCTTTGTCACCTTGTGCAAAACCGTGACCGCCATAATTGACTGTCTGACCATTGACGATGGCAAAACCACAAGAACCTGTACCTGTAATAATCACCGCACCATCTTGACCTTCATGCGCGCCAATACAAGCCGTGTGCAGATCGGTTGTCAAAAACATCTGCTTAAACGGGTGATCCCACTGCATAATTTTGTCATATAAGTTAGGTAAATTAACCCCAGCTAAGCCAAGCCCAGCAATTAACTCATGCACTTGTTCGACTCGAAGGCCTGCATCGCGCATCGCCAACTGAGTTGAAAGCATAATAGACTCTAATGCGCGCTCAAAACCATGTAAAGGATTCGCAGGTCCACCTAAACCTGTGCCAAGCACACCTCGAGACGCAGAATAAATAGTCGCGCGACACTTAGTACCGCCGCCATCTATTCCTATAAACAATTGCTCTTGCTGTGCGCTCGTAGCTATCATGCAGCGACCCCTAATCTCTTTATTCAATATCGCGACTAATATCGTCGCTTGTGGATTGTTGTTGATTTAATGTTACACACAAAATGACAGCGTTGTCATTATTTTTTTGAAATAATTTGTCAGTAATATGAACTTAGATACTATTACATAGATTGCAATGACTGTCTCGTAGATTTTTCCTTGAAAAAGTAACCATTTCGAATTACTTTGATATATGTAACCTAATTTGATTACTTAACCTTCACCCCCTACAACAGAGGTCCTATGTATCAGGCTGTATTAAGTGGCGATATAGTTCACTCAAGTAAACTGGCCGCTAAGCAATACGAGTACTTGTTGGCAAAACTGTCAGAGCAGCTGGCAGAACTTAAAGTTCGCTACCAAAGCGACCACTATTTCTTTCGCGGTGATGGTTTCCAAGTATGGGTGCCAAACGCCCGGCATGCCTGGCATGTTGCGTTGTTACTACGCCTGCAAATGATAATGCTCAAAGTCGATGCTAGGGTGGCGATAGCGGTTGCTCCACAGCAATCCCACCGAGACAACCTAGCCACCTCAACTGGTCCTGCTTTTACACTTTCAGGCCAAGCTCTAGATACCATGAAGCCGCAGCGCTTTGCCTGCGTTATTGCCGACACTGTGTTAGATCCGCATTTCGCTCTCAATATCTTGTTTATTGATCACTTGCTACAGCATCTTACCCCCCGTCAAGCTGAGGTATTACTGAGTTATTTTACAAGTGACTTAGAGGGTAAGCGCAATCTACATGAAACAATAGCGCAGCAATTGGGCAGTAGCCGCGTCAATATTACACGTTTACTGAATCAAGCAAACTACCAACTCATTGAACGTTTTCTTGGGCTTACGGAGGCGCTTTGTGATGCACTTTGAAGTGACTATCTTATTCTTGAGCTTATTACTTAGCCACCTAATAGCCGACTTCCATTGGCAACCTTACACTTGGGTGCAAGACCGCAACCGCTACCACTTTCGCTCCCGCAAATTACGTTGGCACTGTGCAATTCATACCATAGTAGGGTTCATGGTACTTGCCAGCTGGACACATTACGTTGGCTGGCAGGAATATATCTATGCAGCTTGGCTGGCATTAATTATCGGTCTGAGTCATTTCGTTATTGATGTCGCCAAGTCCTATTCTAGTGGCAACACCCTCGCTTTTTTACTCGACCAAGCCGCACATATTATGGTGCTTATGTGGGTGAGTGTTTTAATGCTCGACATCAGCTTGGCGGCGCTACTACTCAAACCGCAGTCTCCTTTAGCTGAGATATTGGTGGTAGTAATTGGTTACGCTTTGGTAGTCAATCCTTGTTCCGTATTTATTAGCATCACCCTAGAAAAGTGGCCATGGTTACGACCGCCATCCGACTCGCTACCTAAGGCTGGCCATTATATTGGGGTATTAGAACGGATCTTGATCTTAACTTTCGTGTTGTTAGGGGAATTCACTGCGGTCGGTTTTGTCCTTGCGGCAAAATCCATCTTTCGCTTTGGTGATTTAACCGCCAGTAAAGAGAAGCAACTGACAGAATATGTGATGCTCGGCACTTTACTGAGCGTTGTGACCACGGTATTAATTGGCATCGCAGTTAGGCAGCTTATCGCCTGATAGCAAAAAGGCCCTTTCGGGCCTTTAATTATTTTTTCTTACTTGGTGCATCCACCAACCACTTACCTTGCTCATAAGTGGCTTTCCAGCCTGTCGCTTTACCGTCAACCTCAGTCATGACGTACTGAGTTTTGGTTTTACGAGAATAGCGGACAATCGCTAAATTACCTTCGTCATCCTGCTCAGGCGCTTCCGTCAGATATAGGAACTTAGGTGATAATCTCTCTTTAAAGCGCACTAACTCAGCCACTTTAGGTGCACGTGTTTCACGCGATTTCGGGAAATTATGCGCAGCTAAGAAAATCCCCGAAGCACCATCACGTAACACAAAATAGGCATCCGACTTTTCACACGGTAATTCAGGTAAATGCACCGGATCTTCTTTTGGCGGCGCTGCCTCACCATTTTTCAACAACTTACGGGTGTTTTTACACTCGCCGTTGGTACAATCAAAGTACTTGCCAAAACGCCCTGACTTCAACTGCATTTCTGAACCACATTTGTCACACTCAATCAGTGGACCGTCGTAGCCTTTAAGCTTAAAGGCACCTTCTTCAATCAAATAACCATGACATGCCGGATTATTACCACAAACATGCAACTTGCGGCCTTCATCCAGCAAATAGGAATCCATTGCTGTTTCACAGATAGGGCAACGTTTCATTTGCATCAAAGAGGCTGTTTCTTCATCTTCTGCGTCAGCTGCAACAGCTTCTGCGCCTGGCAACAAGTTAATGGTGGTAGTACAACGCTCTTTCGGTGGTAAGTTATAACCTGTACAACCTAAAAACACCCCCGTGGACGCGGTACGAATACCCATTTTTCTACCACACGTAGGACAATCAATATCGGTTTCAACCATTTGATTTTGACGCATGCCGCCTTCAGCCTCATCGCTCGCCGCGATGTTTAACTGATTTGAGAAATCGGCATAAAAGCTGTCTAGCACTTGCGTCCAAACACGCTCACCTTCTGCGATGTCATCCAGCTGGCCTTCCATTTTAGCGGTAAAATCATAGTCCATCAGATCATCAAAGTTTTCAACCAAGCGATCGGTAACAATTTCACCCATTTTCTCAGCGTAAAAACGGCGATTATCAACGCGTACGTAACCGCGGTCTTGAATGGTTGAAATGATAGAAGCATAAGTTGACGGACGACCAATGCCTCTTTTCTCTAATTCTTTAACTAAACTTGCTTCACTAAAACGCGCTGGCGGCTTAGTAAAGTGCTGTTTCGGATCAAGCGCTTCAAGTGTCAGCATTTCACCAACAGCGACTGCTGGCAACGCTTGCTCCTCTTCATTTTTCTTGCGTATCGCAGGTTGCACGCGAGTCCAACCATCAAAACGCAGTACGCGACCTTTGGCTTTTAAGGTGTAATCGCCCGCAGCTACGGTTAATGTCGTCAAGTCGTATTCTGCCGCTGTCATCTGACACGCCACAAACTGGCGCCAGATCAACTCGTAGAGCTTTTTCGCATCGGCTTCTACACCATCTAAGTGGCCTGACAAAATTGCCACGTTTGAGGGACGAATGGCTTCGTGCGCCTCTTGCGCATTGTCTTTTGAACTATAACGTATTGGCGCATCAGGTAAATATTTATCACCAAACTCAGTTGCGACATAATCACGGCACATATTGACCGCTTCAGCCGACAAATTGGTTGAGTCAGTACGCATATAAGTGATGTAACCCGCTTCATAAAGTCGCTGGGCTAACATCATAGTTTTCTTCACCCCATAACCTAAGCGAGTACTTGCCGCTTGTTGCATGGTTGAGGTGATAAAAGGTGCACTTGGTTTACTTTTGCTTGGCTTTTCTTCAGCCTCAACAACTTTATAGGTTGCACTCTGCAACGCGGTGACCGCGCTCATCGCCTGTGCTTTATTGACTGGCTTGAAGGCTTGACCAAGATGCTTAACGACTTCTAAACGAAGCGGCTCAAGCTTGGCTTTCACATCCGCATGAACGTCCCAAAACTCCTCTGGCACAAACGCTTTAATTTCGCGCTCACGCTCAACTAGCAGGCGCACTGCAACGGACTGCACACGTCCTGCTGACAAGCCGCGCGCGACTTTTTGCCACAGCAATGGAGAGACCATAAAACCCACTACGCGGTCAAGGAAGCGACGTGCTTGCTGCGCATTCACCATATCAAGGTTTACGTCTGCTGGGGCTTCAAATGCTTGTTTGATAGCATTTTTGGTAATTTCGTTAAAAACGACGCGGCGATATTTGCTGGCATCACCACCTATAATTTGCTGAAGATGCCAAGCGATGGCTTCCCCTTCTCTATCCAAGTCCGTTGCGAGGAAAACGCTGTCAGCGTCTTCTGCGAGCTTTTTCAGCTCCTGCACTACTTTCTCTTTACCTGGTAGAATTTCGTAATGCGGCTCCCAACCATTGGCAGGATCAATACCCATACGGGCAACCAGATTACTGTAATCTTTTTGCTTTTTGTATTCGGCCTTTTCTTCTGGGCTCATTTTGCGCACATCAGCAGCACTCTTGGTTGCACTGCCTTTGGTTTTGCCTGCACCTGAGGTAGGTAAGTCACGAATGTGCCCAACGCTAGACTTAACGATATAGTCTTTACCAAGATACTTATTGATGGTTTTAGCCTTTGCGGGAGACTCTACGATTACTAGCGATTTGCCCATAGCTGCCTATTTTCTATCTCAAAATGTGTGTTTTCGCTCGACGCCAGACACCTGCCTAGCCCAACTATTTTATAGGTATATCTACAATCACCTAATGTGACAAGCTTTAAATACAATCTTTTAGCCGATTAAATAATAATTACACAAGTTTTGTTGCATATTTGCACAATCGACCCAGATTGCTTTAAAAGCGCGGGACTATAACGAAAAAGAAACAAAAAAGCCAACTTTGCAGTTGGCTTTGTGGATTGTTAGCCGGCGTCGGCGACCGTCAGTGACGCTGTGGTCTTGGTGCCGCTCGGCGTTTCAAAGATAAATTGAACGGTCCCTGAGCTCGAATCATTACTCTCCACTTCACGTGACAAGTTAAATGAATAACCCAACGCAAATGTGGTATTGGTGTTCCCCAACTCATCACTGCTTGGGCCACTGTACTTACCATTGTCGGACGTAATACTAATTGAGGTCTCTGCAGGTAACGGATTATTGTTAATGTCACTGTATAATAAAGCAACATTCAACGAGCGTAAGCCAATATCATAGGTTTCTACCGTACCGTTGGAATCTGAATCTACTGTAAAAATAATCGGCGATAAGTTTAAGAAAGCTATGTCACAGAAACCTGACTGATCTGAAGGCTCTAACTGTAGTACTAATTGATTGTTCACTACTAAATTGCTGCAGGTATCTGCAATCGAATAGTTAATTGCTGCGCCAAGAGTCGGCACAGAAATGACTGTACCTTTGGCAACCACAAAACGATAAAACGCATTGCTGCCCGACATGACCAGCTCAACAGATTTCCACACATCAACCAAAGTTTTGGTGCATTTACCTGCTGCAAAAGCAGCTTCGCTACAGCTTAAACCATTATATTTACTGTCAGGGCCGGTGAACGCGCCATTTCCATCGGTATCAAACAATTGTTCGAAATGACCCGCGTTTGTATAAATAGGATCGCAAGGGTCATTATTTTGTCCCGATAAACAATGGATACCCTCATATACACCGTTTTCGTTGTCATCGCGAAACGCTTCTGAACTATCAAATACGCTGGCAAACTCACTTCTGTCGGTGGTCGCATCATAATCAAAAATGCCATTACCATTCACGTCGTTGAAGTTTTCTTCCCCTAAGGTTTTTGCCAATAAGGTAACGCGCCCACGTAGTGGTACTCCGTCTTTGTCATCTTTCGCATTGAGAATGCCGAAAGTACATGGAGCGGCCAAAGAAAAGTAACGGTCGCAATTACGAGTACCTTCCAACACGCTTGCGGGTAATGAGGCATTGGCAACTGCTTTAACTTGCTGCTCTGAAGGGTTTGAATTGCCTAGACCAATTAAATAAGAACGTTTTGCTTGGTAGAGCTTTTTCGGATTATATGAGTGAATTTGGTTACCCCACTGCGCTTCAGAAAACGGGACGCGGTTCTGGCTTACCCATACGACTTCACATCTACCATCAATTACTTCACAATCTAACGTTGGACCATATTGGTCACCAGTTACACTACCAACTGCACCGCCTTCGGTCGTCAAATATACTTGCGTACCATCCGGAACAAAATTGCCATATCGGTCTGCAGCGTTTACCGTCACTGGCACTTGCACGTTTGTAAAGTCACCAGTTTCACTATTAATTGTTTCTGCGCTCACACTAAATGAAGATTGTACGGGCAGCCCACTGGTTACTGCCAACCGGCTGGAAATTGAGTTGATCACTGTATCTTGCGCTAACAAAGTGAGTGTACCTGCAGGGCAGTTTGCGGGCTTAGGCGTGACTTGGCAGGCATCAAACTGCTCTTGCCAACACGTCACATCGTTATTGGTATCACTTGGAATTGCACTTTCAGGAATGTAACAAGCTTGTACCACAAAGGTCGAAGGCACATTCCCCGCATTCACGATAACACGCGCAATACCTTGCGAATCTGTATCGATCGAATTAGACGATAGATAAGTATCGCCATTTTGTCCTACTAAGCGAAAATCCATTCGCTGATTAGCCACATTTCCGCCAATTGAGTTAATGAGCTTAAATGAAACTTCAGAGAATTCTTTGCGGTTTTTACCACCTGCGCCTTTAATCGCCAATACCTTTTCGGTTACATCAATAAATTGAATTGATGTAACTTTTGCCGCTGCTACTGGAATATTAACTTGGCTCGTTTCGGTACTGCCCCCTTTGGAAACCGTCACCACGACTTCATCACCCGTCGAAATCTGACAGCCTGTATTACGGTAAGTAGATAACGCTATACCGCCCACACTGGTGGTTTTAGGATCAATTACTGCTGTACCTAACTGTGAACAGCCTGATGAAAACTCAACATCAAGTGGGCTGGTGATAAGTGCATTGGCTTGGTCACGGATCTCCACTCGGATCAGAGTAGTTTCGCCTGCGCCCAGCGGAATATATTTACCTTGGCTATCCTTATTCAAACCGTTGCTGATGACCAACTCAATTTCCTGCGAGCCGGTTTCAAAGGCTAGAGTCTTAGTTACGTTATTCACTTGCGCCGTTAAAATACCGGCGCCACCTTGTAAGCTCGGCTGAAGCTTAAGTAGCGCAAAACCAAATTTATCAGTGATAGTCTTGCCCGACTCAGGCAAGATACGGCCAAGATCAGAGGTCAAAGTAGTCAGTGTATTTGCGGCGCCATCGCCTGATTTGCTGTCTCGTACTTCAACTAATACATCCACTAACGCTGTTGAAGTGACTTTATTGGTTGCTTTACAGCCTTTTTGTGCTGCTAAGGTATTAAGTGCAACAGTGTCTCTATTTTCATCCCAACCAGCAGGGCAATCACTGTAGAGCTGGATATCAACTAAAAGCGCCGAGCCGTCAATCACAGCCGCATCACCTGACGAGTAAAACACCGCGGTTTTACGGTATTCATTACCATCTTCGTCGGTAAAGGTTGCTATAACCTGACCTGCACCTTTACTTTCACCACTGCTCAAAGTAATAACAGCCAAACCATTATCATCTGTTATACCCGTACCAATTTCAGGCTCTATTTTACCTGTATACCTTGCTTCAAAAGATACTAATTGGCGCTTAAAAGCCTCACCTTTATTGGTTAACGTTGCTTTTACAGTACCAGGATTTGCCTTGGTAATGGGATTTGCGGCGTTGAAAATATTTCCCTCCGCGTCAACAACATCAAGCTCTACAACAATATTATTTGGCGTCGTTGGATCAGTTCCGCCAGAAGAGGAAAAGAGGAATTTGCCGCTGTAAGTTTTCTCACCTATGGTTGCATTCGCCGTTATTTCACCCGCCCCGGCGGTCGCGATAGCTTTAACCACAATACTGGCATGGCCTTGGCTGTCTGTTAATACTGAGCCTGACTCAGGGGATAAAACAGCATAGTCATCCACTGAAAATATCACTCTCACATTGCCAAGTGGATTGCCATCTTTAGTTAAGTGAGCCACAACCAGCAGAGGCGATTCGCCTGAAAGCTGATTGCTGGTTTCTCCTGTGTTTTGACTTTGACCTTTCAAAGTCAATGAGTAGGCACTGTTGTCAGTGGTGGTTCCATCTTTTTCAATACTACCACCACCGCCACATGCGGCTAACAAAAAGCTCAATGCTAATAGCGTAAACCAGCGAATTATAGGCATTCACCCCTCTCCCTAGTATTCATAGTTATTGTTTAATTAACCAATGTTAACTCAGAAAGCAGATGAAAATCACAATTTTTTCGTAAGTTTTTTATCGTTTTTCACTGCATAAAATGCCAATGACTGGTACGCTATAGCGATTTTTTCAATTTTATTAACCCCATTTATGTCTAAGATGCGCACAATGAGTCTAACAACACGCATTATGGTCGGTATGCTACTTGGTATAGCGACCGGATTAATTTTGCAATTTATTTTTGGTGATCAACACGATATCACCATCCCTCTAGGATTGTTTGAGTTCCCTGTCAAAGCTTTCTTTGTTGACGGTCTGTTTCATATTGGTGGTCAAATCTTTATCGCCAGCTTAAAAATGCTAGTCGTACCTTTAGTGTTTATCTCTTTAGTGTGCGGAACGTGCAGTTTAAGTGACCCGAAAAAACTAGGTAGACTGGGCGGAAAGTCCATCCTGTTATATTTAATCACTACTGCAATTGCGATTACTGTCGCGATTGGCTTTGCACTTGTTATCTCGCCGGGTACAGGGGTTACTGTACCGACAGATGCAACTTTTGACGCTAAGCAAGCGCCAACCTTAGTGGATGTCATCATTGGCATGTTCCCAACTAATCCTATTGACGCTATGGCAAATGGCAACATGTTGCAAATTATCGTTTTCGCCTTGCTTTTTGGTATTGCAATGGCACTCAGTGGCGAGTCAGGCAAACGAGTAGCGGCGCTTTTTGATGACCTCAATAATGTTGTGCTGAAATTGGTGACTTTGTTAATGAACTTGGCCCCTTATGGCGTGTTCTGTTTGATGGCAAAGTTGTTTACTACCATAGATATGGGACTTATCCGCAGTTTGCTGCTGTACTTTTTAACCGTACTTGCGGCTTTGTTCTTCCATGGGCTGGTAAATTACAGCGTTATCCTGAAACTCTTTACTGGCTTAAATCCGATCTTATTTTTAAAGAAAATGGAAGATGCCTGTATGTTCGCGTTTAGTACCTCAAGTTCTAGTGCGACTATGCCAGTTACCTTAGAAACAGCGACCAAAAAGCTTGGTGCGAAAAACTCCGTTGCCTCTTTTACCATCCCACTTGGTGCGACCATTAATATGGACGGCACAGCCATTATGCAGGGCGTTGCCACCGTATTTATTGCACAAGTTTTTGCCGTTGACTTGTCTGTGAGCGACTATCTGATGGTGATTGTGACTGCTACTTTAGCTTCGGTTGGTACTGCAGGTGTGCCTGGGGTGGGCTTAATTATGCTCGCTATGGTACTTAATCAAGTAGGTCTGCCAGTTGAAGGTATCGCCATTATCATTGGTGTAGATCGCTTACTTGATATGACCCGCACCGCGGTCAATATCACAGGTGATTGTATGGTGACATGTATCGTTGCAAAATCAGAAGGTGAATTAGACGAAAAAATCTTTCATGACCCGAATGCAGCGAAAAAGCTCGAAACCTATCCGCCGGTGTAATGGTGACAAAAAACCCCGCTTTAGCTGCGGGGTTTTTATAACTATACCCTTTCCAATTGACGTTGCAGCGGTGTTAGCTTCGTTTCCTCCACCAAGCACATAGGAAACCTGTGCTCATGATGGCCCCTTTATTGCCGCCTACCTGCAACTCCAAACTGTGTGCAAGCTGTGTGGGTATACAAACCGCATATTCTATTGGAATCTAAACCGCTCAATAACCTTCAGGAAGGCATTTTCCAATGACATGCTCAATCCTAGCCCTAGCTTTTCAGCTATGGCCTTTTTCATTTTGTACTGTACTTTAAACACTTGCGTAGTTTGGTTGGCGCGTAAAATTAAGTCGTCGCTGGTCGCCAGCTCGTCTACCAAGGCAAGTTCAAACGCCTGTTTAGCAAACCAATGCTCTCCTGTTGCCACTTTATCAATATCAACCTTAGGACGTGCTGTTGCGACAAACTGCTTGAATAACCCATGGGTCTGTTCAATTTCTTGCTTAAACTTTTCACGGCCTTTATCGGTGTTTTCGCCGAATAAGGTTAATGTGCGTTTATATTCGCCAGCAGTGATCTGTTCATAGTCGATATCAAACTTTTTCAATACCTTATTAAAGTTAGGTATCTGCGCAATAACGCCAATCGAACCTACGATGGCAAACGGCGCTGCAACAATCTTATCCGCAATACACGCCATCATATACCCGCCACTAGCAGCCACTTTATCAATCGCGATAGTGAGTGGTATTTCTGCATCCTTTAAACGCTGTAATTGCGACGCGGCTAGGCCATAACCGTGCACCACTCCACCGCCACTTTCTAAGCACAGTAACACCTGATCTTGACTTTTATCTGCCAAATTCAAAATCACGGTTACTTCCTCACGTAATGCCGCAACTTCGTGAGCATCTAAACTACCTTTAAATTCAATAACAAAGGTTTTACCTTGTGGTTTATCAGGGGCTTGCTTTTTTTGCTCCTTTTGACGTTTTTTCAACTCCTTTTTATCTAACGTTTGCGCCAAAAAATCTTCTTTAGTCTGCTTTAACTGCTCGCTCACATCGGTGACTTCAATGCTGCCTTTACGGCGCGGCTTTTGCCCAGCACTCGCAATAAGCGCGACAATAATGGCTATTGCCAACACAAAAGTCAGGGTTTTCGCAAAAAACATCCCATATTCATATAAAAATTCCAATGGCTTAACCTCTTAATGACAAATACCTGTGCTATTGCACCATAAAAAAAAGCCGCTCGAAAGCGGCTTTTTGTAAAAGTATGAGACAGTTTATTCTGCAATCACTCTGCTATCCAAAATTGGCAGCATACTTCCACGAGAAGCGAGATAGGCAGCAACTTGATATTGCATCTCTTGATTTGCAAGCGCATGACCAAGTTCAGTCCCGCCTGCTTCAGCTCGATAAGCAGGAGTTAATACCGAGCCGTGATGACCTTGCGAAAACTTCACTACATAACTTGCTGGCGCGCCAACAGGTTGTGAGGTTGAAACAGCCTGTAAGCCCATGTAGCCTGCCAGTGGCAAACTGCCAGCAAGTGGGTTTGCAGTCGTAGGTGGGATAACGGTATCTGGCTTATTGCCATCATCATTACCAACTACTACGTTCATATAAATCGGCGTACCAGTCGCTTTAACCGCGGCCGCATAGTTCGTTGGGTCACCTGCATCTAGTGCTGTTTGCGCAGCAAATACAAATTGTGACATTAAGCTACTGATCCCAGCTAAGGTTTTAGTATCACCCGCCGCTGTTTTATCAGCAACATAAGATTTAAAGCCACATGTTAGGAAAGCTTCTTGATTAGGCAATGTTGCCGCACAATTGGCAACTGCACCTTCAGCTAAGTAAGCATTAAACTCTTTGGCTAACAAGTTACCTGCAGAAGCAAGCACAGAACCTTGGATAAACGAACCAAAAGAGCCTGACTCAAGTAAGAAACTTGCGATACCACCGCCACCACTTGCAAGGGCTACTGTGTTAACTTTAAACAAACCATCAATCGCAGGATTAAGTGGTGTGTTCGCTTGAGCGATAAAACCAGGGGCAACAATTGAACCCAATGAATGACCAACAAAGCTTACATCTAACGAGTTAAGACCTTGTGTTTGTGCAATGGTATGCAGACCTAAACGAAGTCCTAGTAAATCAGCAACCGATTGACGTAAGTTGTCACGCGCTACTAACAAGCTGCTTAAGTTCATGTAAGCAAGCACTGATTTAGTCGTCGCGTTGAAATCATCAGTACCATCGCCGTCTACATCAATACCACGTTCACCATGCATTGGGTGGTCAATTGCAACTGTGGCGAAACCTTGAATAGTTAATGCCGCAGTCAATGCCAACATGTCTTCTTTCTTCGAAGTGATACCGTGTTGCAGGATCACCACTGGCCAACCTGTGGCTGGCATACTAAGGGCTGGCATACCAAGTTGAGCACGCACAGCATTGATCACTTGTAGATCTGCCATTGGTTTAGTGATTTGTACTGGAATGTTCGCTAACCACTGCGTTTTTGGAATACTGTTGTATTTTGTTAGGTGACGCGTAGGGTCTAAGCCTAAATCACGTAACGCACCACCACTTAATGCAGCACAAACTGCATCAGATGGAGTTTGAGGTTCTGCTGGGAAACTGTCGCCTGCTTGCGCTTTGTAACCCAATACCGTTACTGCGCTGTCACACATACCTTGCCAGTATGTATCAGCCAAAGCATCAATGCCTGTTGCTTGCGGCTTGGCTAAGTAGCTCGGCAACGCAATACTGCCTTTTAAGTACTGCACACCACTAAATGGCACAGGAATATTGGTCATGCCCGCTGCAGCAAATACGTTCGCAACTGTAATCGTAGGTTGAGCCGGTACTTGAATGGTAGGCAGCTGATTTTGTTGCAGTCCGGCAGCGAGCAACTTTTTAACTGTACCGAGTACTTGACCCGCTGACTGCGTAGTCATTGCCGCAGTGTAGATAATGTCTGCTTTTGTGACGTCTGTTTGTGACTCAAGCGCATTTTCATAACTGCGAATAACTGCTTGCAAGCCTTTTTGCGCATCAGTCACTAAATTGCCATCTTGACGCACTAAAGTATAGGTAGAAGATGCTTCAATGCTGCGCCCTTCTGAATCTTTAAGCTGAGTCGTCAACACCGTAATATAAGTAGTGGCGGGCTTAAACGGCTTAATTGGTACAACCATAATGCCATTATTAGTGCTGTTCGCTTTTGAGATAAAGTCTTGACCGAAGCTCAACTCACCGACCACTTTACAGGCGATACCCGCTGGCACTTGCGCACAATCCGTGTCGGTTTGGCTCGCACCCATAGTGACTTCAAAAATGCGTACTGAATCTGGCATCGCAACTGAACTTGCATCTAGCGAGACGTTTTGTGGTATCGCTAAATCAATCACATACGGTAGTTGGGTTGACCAACCATCCAACGCACCTAGCGCAACTTGTGGGTTGGCATAAGCAGTGCGTGGCATTGCCTGGCCTTGAGCATTAAATTCGCCAGGCATATTTAATGTACCGTCTTTAGTACCGCTCATCAGTAGGTCATTAGGTACAGACACCACGCTGCTCGACGGATCGAATTTTACTGCAATAGCAGGCTTTAAAACTGGTGTTTCATTTTTGATGTCTTGCAGCGTTTCACCACCGCCACATCCTGTAAGCGCCGCTGTAATTGCAAGTGAGAGTAGCATTTTTTTCATGTGTTTCGGCTCCGACGAAATTTATTCTTATTCTCGAACTTCGTAAAAAACATTAGTTAATACGATGTAATATCGTTTTTAATGAGACATTAGACCAGTTAAACTTAACGTAAAGTGTAGCGTTTCGCCACCCCTATTTACAACAATTTCGATAACTTGCCAAAGAGCTGTGGTAAAATAGCGCAAATTTTGAAGCCAGAGGTTCTCCATGCAAAGCTATCAAGCTCCTTGCGATGCACTTGCAAATAAAACAATATTAATTACGGGCGCGGGTGACGGTATTGGTCGCATCGCGGCTTTAACCTATGCAAAACATGGCGCTACAGTGATTTTACTGGGCAAAACCACCAGCAAATTAGAATGTGTTTACGATGAAATTGTCGCCGCTGGTTATCCTGAACCTGCGATTGTGCCATTAGATATGCGCGGCGCGACTAAGCAACACTATCGTGACTTAGCGGCCACCATTGAACAAACATTTGGTAAGTTAGACGGTCTCTTAAACAATGCTGCAATCTTAGGTTCTTTAGGTCCTATGGAGCATTTTTGTGTGTCGACCTTTGAAAATATTATGAAGGTGAACGTCACAGCACAAGCCATGATCACTAAATATATGTTCCCATTACTGCGTAAAGCGCCTAATGCATCAGTAGTATTCACTTCGTCCGGCGTAGGCCGTGAAGGCCGAGAGTTTTGGGGCGCCTATGCCATTTCTAAGTTTGCAACTGAAGGTATGATGCAAACTTGGTCTAAAGAAATAGGCACAACGAATATCCGTATCAACTGCATTAACCCTGGGGCCACCAATACCAGTATGCGTAACGCGGCTTTTCCTGGTGAAGATAAAGCACGATTAAAAACTCCACTGGACCTCATGCCAACTTACTTATATTTGATGAGTGATGATTCAATTGGTGTGAATGGTCAATCATTGGATGCGCAAAGCAAATAGCTTGGCCTTAATAAATTAACAGAGTAGCTCAGCCACGGTGAGCTACTCTGTTTATACTAAAGCAATGGCAAATTAAAAATGCCAACTCGCGCCAATAAAGGCATAGCGACCTTTACCACCACCATAAGTGCTGTGGAAGCCGCCATTGCCGCCTATGATAAAATCACCGTGCTCATCAAAGAGGTTATTCACCCCAGCAAACAAGTTGATGTCGCCTGAATGTTCTGTGGCTAAGGTATAGTTTACCGACAAACTATGTGTCATGTACGACGACAGTTCATTGAATTGTAACGCCTCAGGATCAGCAACACAGCTTGCTTCACCCGCAGCACAGCGGGCCGCATTTTTTGCTATAGCATCACTCCAATCGTCAAACGCCGCTTGGCTTCTTCTGATACTACTTTTATATTTGCTGTTGAGCCTTACTCGCCAATTCTCATAACTCCAACTCACTGACGCAGAGGCTTTATCTTCAAATACATCTGAGCTCAACAGGCCAACATAGGTGTTACTAAATTGTCCATCGGGTCCCGTACTAGTTACTGTGAAATCAATCACATGACTCCAATCGAGTTTGAATCTTAACTCACCAAGTGTTGCTAATTGGTAGCGATAGTCAACCACTACATCATAGCCTTTGGTGGTTATTTCATCGGTGTTAATGAGTCGCTGGGCAACTTCTACGATATTACCTTCGCTGTCTCGGCGAATATCACTACAAAACGGATTGTCTGCCCCATATGGCATAGATGACGCGTAGCAGAATTGGATAATATCTTCGTTACCCAGTGAAGTGATAGCATCATCAATACGAATGTCAAAGTAATCAATCGCAACCTGTAAGTTTGGAATAAACTCAGGTGCTAATGATATGCCCAGCGTAATCGTATCGGCTGTTTCTTCTTTGAGATCTGGCGATCCTACATTTGGTGAGTAACCATTGTTCTCATCCTTAAACTCACCATTTGCCGCAATATTCGCTGCAATGGTTGGTTCAAGGCGACAATTATCGTGCCCTAAGCCTGTTGAGGTCGCAGTAACACCATCACAAATATCGTCAAATGAATCAAAGTCGCCACGAGGCGGAGACAATAAGTCGGTGATAGTCGGTGCACGCTGTGCTCTTGCCCAGTTTGCTCTCACCATATAACCTTCTGTTGGCTGGTATAATAACCCGACTTTATAACTGCTCATTAAACCGGTATTTGACCAGCTGTAATCCGCCAAGCGTGCCGAAAGGTCTAGGCTCAAATAATCCACTAGCGCAACATCTTTCAATAACGGTAGTGATGCTTCTGCAAAGGCTTCATAGACATCAACATCACCTTTAAAAGTGGGCACATAGTTAAATGAAATACCACCTTCAGGCACGTTGGTGCTAACACTTTGGCTGTCTCTGCGATACTCAAAGCCAAATGCGCTAGCAACCTGCCCCGCCGGCATCTCAAACAAGTCACCACTCATAAAACCCACCACCGTGGTTTGCGTCACTTCGGTGTCAATGCCAGGGTTAGCACGAATATAATCCGCCGCTTCTGCCGTTATTGAGCCTGCGCCAAAGAGGTTAATAGGTACACAACCGTCGGCTCTTGCTGCTGCGCTCTTACATTGCACTGTACCATCTGCCAACACCTCAGCATTCAAGGCATTGCGTACTTTAGCGACGTAAATTTCATTGCTGCGCGACTGCTCTTGAGTAAAGCGACCATGTCCCACTGACACATCCCATTCCCAATCATTGAACATGTCGCCGCGTAACCCAGCCCAAGTACGTAAGGTTGTCCGCTCATTGCTGTTAACTATGTTACCTACTTCAGCAAAGTTCCTATCCCAAGTCACCCCTTTGCTGCTGGCTTTAGCTAATATTTCTGCTGGAATATAAGGGTTATCTAATGGAATACGGCCAATGCAATCTTCGCCAAATTCGCCATTCGCGGGGTCATGGGTGATCACAGCATCACACTCATCTTCACTTTCTGGTGATTTAGGATTTCTTGACTTATTGCGACTCACTTGCAGTTGGAAATAGCTTTGCATACCGTTATCAAAGTCATATTCCGTTTTTGCTGCAATCGACAAACTGGTTTCCGGTACCTTTAATAAGTCAAATTGTGCGAAATTAATACCGTATTTAGATTCATGCCAATCATTACGTAGTGTTTGTCCATCGTACCAAAAGCCCCCGTCAGGGCGCACACTGCTGGTCTCATCAAACACCCCGCCGTTGATCGAGTCACTTAATCCGCGCCAGTCTGATTGAGCTAAGTCTTTAGTACAGAAACGATTGGATTTACGTGAGCTGTCGTACTGCTCTGTCAGCATGGTATTACACATTAAGGTTTCATCATACGCCCAGCTTTGCTGTTGCTGCGCACGTTTGCGGTCATAGAAACTTAACTCCTTTTGCTCTTCGTAAGTTAAGCTGATAAAACCATAGCCTTTACCATCAGCAAAATCACTACCGTGATCCGCATCGATAGAAAACTCTTCAGCACCACCTTCTGTGCTAGATCCACCGCGTAATTTAAATGAAGTCCCCACTTTGTCTTGCTGGGTAATAATATTCACCACCCCAGCAACGGCATCCGAACCATACGCCGCGGACGCGCCACCAGTAATGATTTCGACGCGCTCGACCATACCGGTTGGAATAGTGCTTAAACTCACATAGTTACCTGAGTAGCTGTTTGATACAACACGTCGTCCGTCAATCAAAGTGAGCGTACGATTGGTGCCCAAGTTTCTCAACTCGATGGTGCTTAAACCGGTATTTTGCACACTTGACTGACTGTTCGTATTGCTATTGCCTTCAGCCAATTGTGGCATTTCACCAACTAGAATTTCTGCTAAAGAGCCTAAACCAGAATCACCTATGGCATTTTTGTCTAACACAGCCAACGGCGTAGTCACTGAAAAACTGTCTCTCTTGATGCGAGATCCTGTTACGGCAATTTTTTCAACTTTATCTGCCGTTTCAGCATTATTGCTTGATTGATTTAACGTATTTGCAAGTGCCGAAGAGACAGGTACAGTGAGCAAACTGATAACCGCGCTGGCTATGAGCGAGCGTCGTGTGGAAATATGCATTGAGCAACCCCTTGATAATTGTTCTGATTGTTATGGTGCGAATTGTTATGGTGCGAAGCCCTAGGATTAACATCATTTACTGATGGAAATAGTCAGGCAACGCAACATCACATATTTAAAAAACTGCGCAACAATCAGCAAGGTAGGAAATCTCGTTTTGCTCCCGTTTTAATCTCTATTTAATATCTATTTTATAAAATTCAATCAGTTAAACCCGATATCCCTCACCAAACATGTTTCCTGATTTAGCTCTTTGCAACCTAAGTTATTGCAACAAGTACGCAGTCGCATAAAGCTTGCCTCCTCGAGCTTTACTCAGTACCCTAACTAGCACTGTTCCAAATCCTGTTTTCTCTGTAGTTCATGCCCAATACTGTCACACCGCTGCAAATCGGCCAGATCACCGTATCAATGCGCGAATTTACTTTAAGTCATGGTGACAAAAACCTTGAACTACAGCCAAAATATATCGAAGTCCTCACATTTCTTGCGGCACATCCAGGGGAGTTAATTTCTCGCAAAGAAATCATTGAGCATGTCTGGCAAGGCAACAATTTTGTTGGTGAAAAAGCGTTAACAAATGCGATTTGGCATTTGCGTAAAGCCTTCAAACAGCTTGACCCCGACAATGAATACATTGAAACAAAAAGAAAATCCGGCTACCGCTTACTCATCGCGACAGAGCAGCCTCTACCAGAGATTTATACACGTGATGATAGCCAAACACCTGCTTATTATACGCACCGCACGATTGGGCTGATGTTGGCGCTTTTATTGTTCTTCTGTGTGTTCGTTATCTATGAATACATACAAATAAATACCCCCAGCGAGCAATCGTGGCAAGAGCAGCTTATCACCCAATCACCCGGGCGAGAGTTATTTGCCAGCATCTCTAAAAATGAAAAGTCACTGGCATTTACATGGCGTAAACTGAACGGCCAAACTGACCTGTATATTAGAGATCTCTCACGAGCTGATGCAAAGCTTATCAATATCACCAACAACGACCATGTAGAGAGCCGTTCGGTATGGCACCCCGATAGTAATCAGCTGTATTTTGTCTCAAAATCAACACAAAGCTGTGGAATTAAGGCACACAACCGAGCGACGCGGGATTTGCGTACTCTGTTGGAGTGTGAACCTAATCAATCTATTGATTTAGCCATTTCCCCTCTTGGTGACACGCTATTTGTGACTTACCCCAATGCGGAAAATAATCTGCAAATTGCCGAATTTTCGTTAATCACAGAGCAGTTTGTGCGGTTTTTACCCTGCCCGACACAATGCGTTCAAGGCTCTGTTGAATCAATCGCATTAGCACCAAACGCACAGCAGCTGGCTATTACACGTAACCTCGAAAACGGCAATGAGGTGTTATTTATCTATGATTTAAATACTTTACAAGAAACCCCTGTACTATTTGGCAAATCTGATTTGCGCGGTATTGATTGGCACCCTAATGCTGCAAAATTGGTGTATACCGCTATTGAGTTTGGCCGCAGGACTGGCTACGAGCTGGACTTAAACTCTTTGCAAAGTAAGCAATTACCTGTTCGAGGGATGAGCTATCCGGTTTACGGTCAATCGGGCGATATCTATTTTCACCAATGGCAAATTTCGACGTCAATTATGCGTTTAGAGTTAGACTCTAGCGTTGCTGCAACGCCTTTCCCACTTTTAACCGGAAGCGATAATTACCGTTACCCTGACTATTCGAGTGTCACCAATAAACTCGCTTTAGTCTCAAATAAGTCTGGATTTGATGAGATTTGGATCACGATTCCTGAAACTGATTCATTGCAACAACTCACTACTTTACAAGGTGAAGTGAGTCATCCCGTGTGGTCTCCAGATGGTCAAAAAATCGCGTTTACTTGTAACCTGAATGGCAGTAGCGCGGTTTATATATACGACTTTGATACGCAAACGACTAGACTTGTATCGCAGCAGTTACCATTTAACCAAAAACCGCGCTGGGCTTTGGACAGCCAATCCCTGCTATTACCGCATAACAATGTTATCTATCGTTTAACGCTCGCATCAGCTCAGCTTGAGGAATTGTTTGAAGGCGCCCATGCTATTCCAGTCAGCGAGAGTAGCTATATCGTCTATCAAGATAACCAAGGACTCAGTAAATACAGCTACACCCCAGAGGGCGATTTGGCCGTTGAAGACATTACTGATTTTCCACTCTCAAGTAGCACAGGCTGGCAGCTTACAAGTAAAGGGATTTACTATTTTAATGTAAAAGGCGCGGATTATCGGCTTAGTTTTTACGATTTTGCAACTAAACAGAGCCAAGATATCATCCGCACACCTGAACGGAGCTTTTCACGCTTTCGCGGCATGACTTATATTCCTGAGCGGAATTGGCTGTTGTTTACGGGCTATGAAGCGCCTGATGTAAACATTAAGCGCTTGAGTAAACTTTAAAGCTTAACCAGCCACAAGGTTGCAAAAATAAATCCGAATTGTTATAAATAAGTTTAATTAACAAGGAGGATATATGAAAATTACTTTACGTAAAAGAAACCTGAAGCAACTCAAAGCAAGTAAACTCACCCCTATCACACGTCAAACTAAACGTATCTATGGCGGTGGTTCAATTGATATTGAAGAAACAGCTATGACATGTGAGTCTGGCTGCCGATGTGAAAGTGATATGACTTGTAAATCCGAAGATTTTTGTCCATCTGAGGATTGTACTGGGGACTGTAGTCGTTAATTTAGGTGTTCGAACTCTTAATGTTGTGGTGAGTCATGTCTCACCACAGCTTTGAAATGACAGGAAAGACGCTTAGCCGCGACGTTTGCTTTGCTGTAAACGTTGATTGTGTTTACGTACCGCTTTACGAATACGATTTACTTGCGCACGTTTTTCGTTACGGCGCTCTGGCATGGCTGATAACTTGGTTTCTGTCTCTGCGCTTAACGATACAGCTTTACGTAAGTAGTTCACGTCCTCAAGCTTTAACTCAGTCCAGCCGCCTTGTGGAAGACGCTTATCAAGTTCAAGTAAGCCATAACGAATACGGATCAAACGCGATACTTCAACGCCTTGCGATTGCCATAAACGACGTACTTCACGGTTACGGCCTTCGGTCAGCGTCACGTTAAACCAGCTATTTAAACCTTCACCACCAACCGGTTTGATTTTAAGAAACTTAGCTGGGCCGTCTTCTAATTCCACACCTCGGGTCAAATCACGGAGCATTTCATTCGTTACTTCACCAAATACCCGTGCTGAATATTCACGTTCAATTTCAAAGCGTGGGTGCATTAAGCGGTTGGCAAGCTCACCATCATTGGTAAAGAGCAATAAGCCTGAGGTATTGATATCCAAACGGCCGATAGCCACCCAACGATCACCGTCTAAACGTGGTAAACGGTCAAATACCGTGCGGCGCCCTTCTGGGTCGCGGCGGGTACACAGCTCGCCTTCAGGCTTGTGGTACATCAACACACGGCAAATGCGCGCTTCTTCTTTTTCAATTTTAACTATATGACCATCAAGGCGGATCACGCAGGTTTCTTCCACACGGTCGCCTAAACTTGCCACTTTGCCGTTCACGCTCACGCGTCCAGCCTCAATCACGGCTTCCATTTCGCGGCGCGAGCCTTTACCGGCGCGGGCTAATACTTTTTGTAACTTTTCACTCATGGTGATGGTTCTCTCACAGAAGGATCTTGTAATAACTGTTCGATTTTATCGAGCTGCTGATCAGGAAGTTTTGGTAACTCTTCCAAACCAGTTAACGAGAAATAATCGAGAAATTGCTTCGTTGTTGCATATAACGCAGGTTTGCCCGGCACTTCTTTATAGCCGACAATTTTAACCCAGTCTCTTTCCAGCAACGATTTAATAATATGGCTACTCACCGTCACACCGCGTACTTGTTCAATCTCACCACGCGTAATGGGCTGACGATACGCTATCAAAGCCAAAGTTTCTAAGGTGGCGCGCGAAAACTTAGGCGCGCGCTCTTGCCATAAACGGCTTAACCACGGACTTAAACTGGGACAAGCCTGAAAACGATAGCCACTGCCGACTTCAACCAAACGAATACCGCGAGTTTGATAATGCTGCTCTAATGCCGCTAAGGCACTATTGATACGCGCTGGTGACACAGCAATGTCGTGCAGCACAGTTTCTTTTAAGAACTGTTTTGAAACTGGTTTATCCGCGACAAAAATAGCCGCTTCAAGCAGTTCCTGTAATTGCTCATCACTTACTCGCCGACCTTTCATGGGCTTATCAAACCTCTGTATTTGGCCTTTTAGTTTTCGTTACGGTTAATACGCTGGACGGGTATCATTGCATAAACGTTTATTATGGCAGAATGTGTGTCACTATTCACGGTTTATATGTGTTAAGCACAACTGCAAGAGTGGTTTTCTAAGTAGATAATTCACTGTGTTTAAGCGAGAGATAAACTTGACCACCGGCCTCTACTTGCAGAATATCGATTAGCGCCTCTTTCACCAGCTCTAACATCGCGATAAAAGTCACTACAACGCCGCTACGCCCTTCGGCAAGAGTGAAAAAATCGCTAAACGGTAAACTACTATTGGACTCAGACAATTTGTCCAAAATAAAGCTCATGCGCGAACGCGTTGACAGCGCCTCTTTACTGACGTGATGATGCTCCAACACTTTGGCTCTAGCCATGACATCGCTAAGTGCTAATAACAATTCCTTTAAAGATGTGTCAGGCAACAAAAGGTCGGGTTCATAACTGCTATCAATTAACGCATGGGCGACAAAAATATCGCGTTCTAGGCGTGGAATTTCGTCAAGTAACTCGGCGGCGCGGCGAAACTGTTCGTATTCTTGCAGTCGTCGCACTAACTCAGCACGAGGATCTTCCTCTTCTGGCAACTCTTCATGTACTGGCAACAACATCCGCGATTTTATTTGCGCAAGTAATGCGGCCATCACCAAATACTCAGCGGCCAATTCCAACTTGAGCTCTTTCATCAACTCAACATAGCTAACGTACTGCTCGGTGATTTTTAAAATCGGCAGCTCAAGAATATCCAGTTTGTGTTTTTTGATGAGGTACAACAATAAGTCCAGCGGCCCTTCGAAGGTGTCGAGGATCACCTCCAGCGCATCTGGCGGAATATACAAATCTTCCGGCTTATCAATCACAGCCTCGCCATGCAAAAAGGCCAGCGGCAGCTTTTGTTGTAGCGCTTCAGACATAAAAACCTATTGGCGGTTTATTCAAACGGTGTCGGGTCGCCACAACCACGACGCAACACTACAACTTCATCTTCAGACAAATCGATTACCGTGGTTGCTTGCTCAGCCAGATAACCACCATGAATAATTAGATCGACATGCTTTTCAAGGTTATCGCGGATGCTTTCAGGATCGGATTCGGTAAACGCTTCACCCGGTAAAATTAACGAGCATGACATCAAAGGTTCACCCAACTCTGCCAACAACGCCATACAAATTGGGTTATTGCTGACTCGAATGCCGATGGTTTTTTTCTTCTCGTTAAGCAGTCGCCGTGGTACTTCTTTAGTACCTTTAAAAATAAAGGTGTACGGGCCGGGGGTGTTATTTTTTATTAGCCTAAACATTTGGTTATCAACGCGAGCGTAAATAGATAGCTCAGATAAATCACGGCACATTAAAGTAAAATTGTGATGGCTTTCGATGCCGCGAATACGTTCAATACGCTCTTTGGCTTGCTTATTACCAATGCTACAACCAATGGCATAACCTGAATCGGTTGGATACACCACCACACCACCGTCTTTTATGATTTCAACCGCTTGGCGAATTAACCGTACTTGCGGGTTTTCTGGGTGAATATGAAAAAATTGACTCATTGCGCTTCCCCTTGCGTTTCCCATAATTGCCAAACCCCTTGGCAATCTTTGGGTAAATATAAATTTCGGCCAAGATCAGACCAAGGTAAAGGATAATGAAAATCCGAGCCTTGACTGCCTAGTAATTGAAACTCTTGGCACAATTGTCCTAAAAATTGCCGCTCACATGGCGCTTGCTGAGGTAATGCCACTTCGATGGCTTCGCCTCCCACTACTTTGAATTCTTCGAGTAATTTACGCAGCCATTTATTCGACATTTTATAACGCCCCGGATGGGCGAGCACTGCCACCCCGCCAGCCGCTTTGATAGCCGCTACAGCACTTTCGATATCACACCACTCGCTGGGTACATAGCCATGGTTACCGCGCGATAGAAACTTGTTGAACACGCCTTGCATATTGTTGGCAACCCCTCGGCTTAGCAACACTTGCGCAAAGTGTGAGCGAGTAATTTGCCCTTCTGACGCCAATGCTTTGGCTTCTACCAGTGTATCGGTATAGCCATGTTTGGCTAACCGGCGGTCAATTTCCAGTGCGCGGCTTTCGCGTTTTTCGGTTTGGCTGGCAAGTAATTCAATTAATGTGGCGTTATCTGGGTCAATGTTTAAACCCACAATATGAATTTCAAAACTGTGCCATTTGGTTGAGATCTCCACACCATTGATTAATTGCAATGGCAATTGCTGCTTTGCAATCCACTCATGGGCAGCAGGCAGAGCTTGGGTCGTATCATGATCTGTGATGGCGAGCACATCGACTTTTTTATCGACGGCGCGCTGTAATAAATCCGCGACCGATAAGCGGCCATCAGAGAAATAGGTATGACTATGAAGATCGTATTTTGTTATCACACGTTTATGCTATTTACGCTACTAAAGTAACAGTATATCAGCATTTTACTCATCTGACCTTGGTGAATTTTCCCTAACATGCAAGATTTGCCCTTGACAAAGGTAGGCCAGTTACGTTTTACTGTCCCCAACAAAGACAAATAACGACACATTTACATCATGACAAACACGCAAAAAACAACAATGACTCTAGTTTGGTGGTGGCACTCGTGATCTGCGGGTGATGATGCGTCGTGTCTGACGATTTTTCAAACCCGCTTATAAGCGGGTTTTTTTATATCTGAATTTTATTGCTCACAACAAAAAGGCAAAAACATGTTAAACAATGCAATGACAACTTCTTGGTGGTGGTGCCCATAATCGCGGGACGGCATTGTTGTAAGCAAATTACAGCCCCCGCACAGCACAGCTTGCGGGGGCTTTTTTTTAAATCCCAACAATTTGGGTTACGTTACAGAGGAATGAGGAATTGATTTTTAGTCATATCACAACCACACCGGGTGAAGTGACCAGCATAAGGCAACGGCGCGATTATATCGCAAGCCCACTGGCCTTATATGCGGCATTAAATAAGCCCAACTCGCTGTTACTAGAGTCCGCTGAAATAGACTCTAAAGACAGCGTAAAAAGCCTGATCTTAGTCGATGCGGCGCTACGTTTTGAATGCCACGGCCAACGTGTGAGCGTGCGGGCACTGTCGAATAACGGTGAACAACTACTACCTTACTTGCAGAAGCAGCTCGCGCAATGCGAAACCTCACTTAACGGCAATGTGCTGGAAGTTCAATATCTAGTGCAAGAAGGCATTTACGATGAATACGCTAAGCTCAAAGCTGATAACGCTTTTAGTGCTCTGCGTAGCACACTGAACAGCATCAAAAATAATAGTGACACACCGTTTGCAATTTTCTTAGGCGGGGTGTTTGCTTACGATATGGTGGCAAATTTTGAATCGCTCCCCCACGTAGATGCCGGCTTAAACACTTGTCCTGATTATGTTTTTTACCTTGCAGAAACCTTAGTGGTGATTGACCATCAAGCGCAAACCACCGAACTTATCGGCAATGTGTTTAACGGTCCTGATGTTTACGCCAACTGTTTTGAAGTAGGTCAGCAACTTGAAGCGCTTAACCTACAATGTGACGCCACCACGCCTTATGCCCCAATAGTCAATCAAGGGGCGTGTGAAGTGAGCGTAAATATCGACGACGCGGCATTTTGTGACCAAGTAGCAGCGCTGAAAAAACATATCGTGGATGGCGATATTTTTCAGGTCGTGCCTTCACGCACTTTCTCACTACCTTGTGCTTCACCACTTGCTGCCTATCAACAGCTCAAACAACTCAACCCAAGCCCTTACATGTTTTATATGCAAGACGAGCAATTTGTGCTGTTTGGTGCATCTCCTGAATCGGCTCTGAAATACAGTGCTGACAGTAATGAAGTGGAAGTTTACCCGATTGCAGGTACGCGACCTCGTGGTCGTTTTGCTGATGGTCGTATCAACCCTGATTTAGATAGCCGCATTGAACTTGAGCTACGTAATGACCAAAAAGAGCGTGCTGAACATCTTATGTTGGTTGACCTTGCCCGCAATGATGTTGCACGTATTAGCCAACCGGGCACTCGCTATGCCAAAGAGCTGCTTAAAGTGGACCGTTACTCGCAAGTGATGCACTTAGTTTCACGAGTTGTAGGCCAATTAAAACAAGACCTAGATGCATTACATGCTTATCAAGCCTGTATGAACATGGGCACTTTAGTCGGCGCGCCGAAAGTGAAAGCGGCAGAATTAATTCGCCATGTAGAGCAAGCACGCCGCGGCAGTTACGGCGGTGCGGTAGGCTATTTAACCGGTCAAGGTGATATGGATACCTGTATTGTTATTCGCTCGGCTTTTGTTAAAGACGGCATCGCCCATGTGCAAGCTGGTGCTGGGGTGGTTTATGACTCCGTGCCTCAAGCCGAAGCCAACGAAACACGTGCTAAAGCACAAGCGGTGATCAATGCCATTTCCGCCACTTATCAAGGAGTAAAGTAATGAGCGCCACAACCCCATGCAAAATCTACTTTCTCGATAACTTTGATTCGTTTAGCTACAACCTCGTTGATGAGCTACTGTTACTCGGCCATGATCTGGTGGTCTATCGCAACAACGTCAGTGCCGACTATATTTTTGCGCAAATGCAAGCAGAAACCCAATCGGTGATTTTAGTTTTATCACCGGGTCCTGGTGCGCCGAGCGAAGCTGGCTGCTTATTGGCGCTGATTGAAAAATGCCAAGGCCACTTCCCTATGCTGGGGATTTGTCTTGGTCATCAAGCCTTAACCCAAGCCTACGGCGGTACAGTCGGTCATGCTGGGGAAACCGTGCATGGTAAATCATCAATTATCAGCGTTGACGACCATCCTGTTTTTGCGGGACTTGGCAAGCAATTCCCAGTGGCGCGCTACCATTCCTTAATGGCAACCCATGTTCCTGAATGCTTGGAAGTTATTGCGTTATACCAAGATATTCCGATGGCAATTTATCACGCAGAGCATAAAGCGCTTGGCTTCCAGTTTCATCCAGAGTCGATTTTAACGCCCAGCGGCGCACAATTGTTGCAGCAAAGCATCGCGTTCTTAAGCCAAGGAGCAAGCTTATGAGCGAGATTAAAAACACCCTAGACGCACTTTTTGCCAAACAAAATCTGAGTTTTTCGCAAAGTCAGGCTTTGTTTGATGACATCATGCTTGGCAAGCTCAATGATATTGAGCTCGCAGCCGTTTTGACGGCATTGAAAATCAAAGGCGAAGTCACTGATGAAATCGCAGGCGCCGCGGCTTCCATGCGTGCTCATGCCGTAGCATTTGATAAAGCGGGCTTAATTGTTGCAGACAGCTGTGGTACAGGTGGCGATGGCGCCAATACCATAAATGTCAGCACCACCGCTGCGATTGTGGCTGCCGCTTGTGGTATTAACATCACGAAGCATGGCAATCGCAGTGTTTCGAGCAAATCTGGCTCGGCCGATTTACTCAAAGCACTGGGCATTAATATCGACATGACACCCGCGCAGGCTGAGCGCTGCTTAGCCAACACTGGCTTCACATTTTTGTTTGCGCCACATTATCACCAAGGTGTAAAACACGCGATGAATGTGCGCACCACCTTAAAAACTCGCACCATTTTTAATATTCTTGGCCCGCTTGCAAATCCCGCGCAGCCAGAGCTGCAACTACTTGGGGTTTATGCGCCTGAGCTGTGTCGGCCGATGGCTGAAACTTTAGCCAAACTCGGCACCAAACGCGCTATGGTGGTACATGGCGCAGGAACAGATGAGATAGCCTTGCATGGCAGCACGCAAGTGGTTGAATTGAATAACGGTGAGCTGCGCGAATATACTTTAACACCCAGCGACTTTGGCCTTGCAAACTATTCACTTGCAGAACTTGCTGGCGATACGCCAGACTATAACGCACAGGCCAGCTTGGCCATATTACGGGGTCAAGGTACAGCAGCGCACAACGCCGCAATTACAGCCAATGTCGCCGCATTATTATATTTGCAAGGTCAGCAGCATAGTTTTGCAAGCGCTGCGCAAACCGTCCAACAAGTACTTGCTTCTGGGCAAGCACTAAACACATTGCACAACATTGTCGAGGTAAGTCATGGCTAACGTGCTGGAAAAAATCGTTATTGATAAGCAAGCCGAGCTTGTTCATCGTAAAGCCACAACGCCATTAAGCAGCTTTATTGATGCAGTGGTGCCTTGCCAACGTGATTTTCGTGCGGCGTTAGCGGCTCCCGGAACACAGTTTATTTTAGAATGTAAAAAAGCGTCGCCTTCTAAAGGTCTTATTCGTGCTAACTTCGACTTAGCTGAAATTACCTCAGTATACGCACGCTACGCCAGTTGTATCAGTGTCTTAACTGACGAAAAATACTTTCAGGGTAGTTTTGACTACTTGGCATTTGTACGCAGCAAAGTAGACCAACCTATTATCTGTAAAGACTTCTTTATTGATGAATACCAAGTTTATCTTGCCCGCTACCATGGCGCCGATGCGATTTTATTGATGCTGTCAGTGCTAGATGACGCGCAATATCAGCAACTTGCAGCCCTTGCAAGCAAACTCAATATGGCGGTATTAACGGAAGTCAGCAACGAGGAAGAAGTAACCCGTGCGCTGGCGCTGGGTGCCAATATTGTGGGCATTAATAATCGTAATTTACGGGATTTGAGCACAGATTTAGCGGCAACAGAAAGATTGCGTCCGCTTATCACCAGTGATGCGGTGGTTATCTCAGAATCTGGCATTTACACCCATCAAGACGTAAAACGCTTAGCTCCTTTGGTCAATGGCTTTCTTGTCGGCAGCTCACTGATGGCCGAGCAACAATTAGATTTGGCTTGTCGCCGCTTGATTTTAGGTGAAAACAAAGTCTGCGGCTTAACGCGTAGCCAAGATGCCATGGATGCCTACAATGCCGGTGCCGTTTATGGTGGTTTGATTTTTTACCCGCATTCACCGCGCTATGTTGATTTAGATTGCGCCGGTGCCGTGGTTGACAGTGCACCACTGCATTTTGTTGGCGTGTTTGTCGATGCACCAGTGGATCAAGTTGCTGATTATGCGAATAAACTCAAACTGGCCGCGGTACAATTACATGGCAATGAAGACGCCGCTTATATTAGCCAGCTGCGCAATCAACTGCCAGTAAACTGCCAAATTTGGAAAGCCCAAGGGGTCAGCGACAACGCCCCAGAATTGATGCCATTGGTAGACAAACACGTTTTCGATACCAAAGCGCAAGGGGTCAGTGGTGGTACGGGTAAAGTGTTTAACTGGCAACTGCTACAAGGTTTAAACACCCCGTTTTTATTGGCTGGTGGCTTAGCACCAGACAATATCAGCGCTGCACACTCTGTGGGCGCATTAGGATTCGATTTAAATTCTGGGGTTGAGGTAAGCCCTGGGAAAAAATGTGCAAACAAACTGCAACACGCTTTTGCACAAATAAGAAAATATTGAGGTGGATATGACTAACACAGGTTATTTTGGCGAGTTTGGCGGGATGTTTGTCCCCGAATTATTAGTGCCAGCACTACGCCAGCTAGAACAAGAGTTTAATAATGCGCAGCAAGACCCAGCCTTCATCGCTGAGTTTAATCAACTGCTGACGGAATACGCAGGGCGCCCTACGCCTTTAACGCTCACGCGCAATCTGGTGAAAAACCCACTAGTTAAACTGTACTTAAAACGTGAAGATTTACTTCACGGTGGCGCCCACAAAACCAACCAAGTATTGGGCCAAGCACTGCTCACCAAGCGGATGGGTAAAACCGAAGTCATCGCGGAAACCGGTGCAGGTCAGCATGGTGTTGCCACCGCGTTAGCCTGTGCTTTGTTAGGCTTAAAATGCCGTATTTATATGGGGGCAAAAGACGTTGAGCGCCAACAACCGAACGTATTTCGCATGCGTTTAATGGGTGCACAAGTTATTCCTGTCACCGCAGGTTCTGGCACCTTAAAAGACGCGGTTAACGAAGCTTTACGTGACTGGTCAGCAAACTATAAAACTGCCCACTATCTGCTAGGTACGGCGGCAGGCCCGCATCCGTTCCCAACTGTGGTGCGCGAATTCCAAAAAATGATTGGTATTGAAGCCAAACAACAAGTACTAGAAACTGAAGGCCGTTTGCCAGATTACGTGGTGGCTTGCGTCGGTGGCGGGTCAAATGCCATTGGTATGTTTGCGGATTTTATCGCAGAACAAGAGGTTAAGCTTGTTGGCGTTGAACCAGCTGGTAAAGGCCTAGATACTCATGAACACGGTGCCGCTATTTGTAAAGGCTCGAAAGGTATTCTGCATGGCGCTTACACTTTCATCATGCAAAATACCGACGGCCAGATTGAAGAGTCTTACTCGGTCTCCGCTGGGCTTGACTACCCTGCAGTTGGCCCACAACACGCCTATTTAGCTGAAACTGGCCGCGCGCAATATGTTGCCGTGACCGATGATGAAGCGCTGGATGCGTTCCAATCGTTAGCCAAGCACGAAGGTATTATTCCTGCGCTGGAATCAAGCCATGCGCTTGCCTATGCACTTAAGCTAGCTGAACAACAAACCACCGAGACCATTATTGTGGTGAATTTAAGTGGCCGTGGCGACAAAGACTTAGCCCACGTTCACCAAGTACTTGCTGCCAAGGGGGCACTATGAGACGTTATGATTTAGCCTTTGCAAAACTAGCAGAAGCAAACCAAGGTGCGTTTGTGCCGTTTGTGACCATTGGCGACCCAAACAAAGCACTGAGTATTGAGATCATTAAAGCGCTGATTGATGGCGGTGCTGATGCCCTCGAACTTGGCATCCCGTTTTCTGATCCGATTGCGGATGGCCCTGTTATCCAAAGCGCCAATATTCGTGCTTTAGATGCCAACATTAACACTGCAGACAGTCTCGATATTATTAAAGCTGTGCGCGAATATAATGCGGATATCCCTATTGGTTTACTGCTCTATTCAAACTTAGTATTTGCTCGCGGCGTGGAGCAGTTCTATGCCGATGCAAAAGCCGCGGGCGTCGATTCCGTGTTAGTCGCCGACGTGCCCTTACACGAATCCAAACGCTTTCGCCAAGCAGCTATGAGCAATGATATTGCGCCGATTTTTATCGCTACGCCAAATGCGGACGATGACACCTTACGCCAATGTGCCTCTTATGGCCGCGGTTACACTTATTTGCTTTCGCGCGCTGGGGTAACTGGTACGGATACTGCGGCGCAAATGCCAGCCGACACTATGGTCAATAAATTACGTGATTATCGCGCCGCGCCAGCCCTGCTTGGCTTTGGCATTTCGACTCCTGAGCATGTTAAACAAGCACTCGACGCGGGAGCTGCAGGGGCTATCAGTGGCTCTGCGGTAGTGAAAATCATTGAGCAGCATTTAGCTGCGCCACAAACTATGCTCGCTGAGCTCAAACAGTTTGTTGCCGCTATGAAGGCTGCAACGCTCGGCTAACCTTGAGTTGCCTGAGCAAAAGTAAAATCTCAAGCAAAAATGCCCTGAACTTCAGGGCATTTTTATCGCTACAATAGTCTTTTGCCGCTATAACCCTATTCAGCTCGGCTAGCTGCTGTGTACTAAGGCTTTTCTATCTAGCTTGCCATTGAGGGTTTTTGGTAATGCTGCACAAAATTGTATTTTTGCTGGCACCATATAACTAGGTAACACAAGCTGCAGCGCCTTGCGCAGCTGTAATTTGCTTAACGCTACACTCGGCTCTTGAACGATAAAAGCCACCAACGTCCCACTTTGACTGTCGCCTTGTAGCACCACAGCGACCTCAGCGACGCCCGCTAAGACTTGAATATGCGCTTCAATGTCGCCTATTTCAATACGATAGCCGCGCAGTTTGATTTGTTGGTCAACCCTGCCTAAATAGGCAAAGCTATCATCTCCTAACTTGCGGACTAAATCGCCACTACGATAATAGCGGCGCTGAGTGCTAGTGCTACGAAATTGCTGCGCGGTTAAATCGGGTTGCTGCCAATATTCGTCGGCCAACGCGGGTCCTAGAATACATAGTTCACCCACCATGCCCACTCCTAGCGGGTTTTGCTCAGCGTCAACGACCATATGTTGATAATGCATTAGACTACCTTGTAGCATCGGCGCTTTATGGCCACTCAGCACGACTTTCGCCATCATCGACCACACCGTTGCTTCTGTGGGGCCATAGCAATTCCAAAGCGTATTTACCCGTCTTGAAAGCTGCTGCGCAAGGCTGCTATCCAAGGCTTCGCCACCACATAAAGCATGTAACGCTTTATCTCCTAACCACCCATTTTGCACTAGCGCCCGCCAAAAGGTCGGCGTTGCTTGGATATGTGTTAATGGCAGCTGCCCTTGGGTTTGCCATGCGGTTAAGGTTGCCAGTAAATCTTTATTTTGTTGCTCAGTGGTCAGGCTCAGCATAGCCCCAGTTGCAAGCGGGGCATAAAGCTCAAGCAAAGCAATATCAAAAGCAAAGGTGGTTTGCGCGAGCCAATGCTCTTGTCCTGTTAACGCCAAGCGAGTGGTCGCCGCATCGATAAAACTGCTTAGCGCTTGGCGTGAAACCACCACCCCTTTTGGCCTGCCTGTGCTACCTGAGGTAAACATCATATAAGCTGGTGCGCTGGCATTGGGCACTAATTCTAAAGCGTTGTGAGGCCCAGTTTCACTAATGAGCACACTCGTAAATTGCGCTGCCAACTCAGAGTGTGGCGCATGCGTTAAGATAAGATGTGGCTCAGCTTGAGTGGCAATATCCATCAAACGCGCAGTGGGGAAACTAGGGTCAAGGGGAATAAAGGTATGCCCACTCATTAAACAGGCCAATTGCGCTGCGACCATAGCAACCGAACGTGGTAAGTGTAACCCTATTCGGCTTCCAGCCATTACGCCCAATTGCTGCAGTTGCGTTTGCACTTGCGCCACTTGCCCTGCTAATTGGCCATAACTAAACGCTTGTCCTGCGAGGTTTATCGCGATGCGCTCTGGCTGTTGGGAAAGCTGGAAAAATAGCTGCGCGGATAAATCTCGCTGTGGTAGCGTGGTAGCGACCAGCGGAACATCAGCAAATGTCAGTGGCGTTTGGCTTGGCACCGCTTGACTTGCACACTGTATTAGCAAGTGCATAAATTGCTCAACCAGCCATTGCCCATGTTGATGCTCAAGTAGACTGGCTTTAGCGTTAAACTGGATATGCCAACCGAACTGATCATCAACTGCGATAAGTAAACGTAACGGAATAGTACTGCGTGTGCCGATATACGAGCGTAAATCTTGCACCGTCACGACAGACGCTAAAAACTCAATCTCTGCCAACGGCAAGGGAGAAGTTTGCAGCCTCGCCCTTTGTCCACTTAGTTGGGTACTGTGCAGCTCTGTAACATGCTGCTGCCAATATTTATCTAACGGGATATCGCACATCAGCGCACTTAATCGTTCTCTATATTGCTCGTCACTGATGCTTAGCCAAATGGTATTGTGTGCCAACTCAAAGTGACGTTGCGACAACCAATGTAGCACCGCAGTGAATAACACAGGCGCCGACACACCGAGTTTGGCGCTATTTAATTTCAGTTTATTTACCTGTTCTGCATCGAGATATTGATGATACTGATGCTCAATAACGTCATTTGCGTGCCCGCTAGGCAATGCAGGCACCGCAGACGTCGCAAAGTGCGAGCTCCGTTTGCTATCAAAGCTTGGCAAGCATTTTTGTACGGTATCACAATATGCTTGTCGAGAAATTGCAACGACTTGCGACAGCGAGAAAAGCCGCCTATCAAATGTCACCCATAACTCAAGGCTTGCGGCGTTACTGAACCAATCAAGCCTGATAGGCTTATCTGCAGTTAAAGCGCACAAGCTTTGCTCGATACGTGCAGCGTGTAGCGTCTCACTCCATATTTGCTCTTTATGGTATGTCACCTCAAGCTGCGCAGCACCAACACACCGCTGCCAATTTGCTAACACATCGGCTTGCTGCTTGGCAGCAACAGGCGTGCGCCATAAGGATGCAATCGGCGCATCTGCACTACTGTTACTTGATGACCAACTCAAATTTGCTCGCATTTGCAGTCCCTCATTCCCTTAGCCAATCCATTACGGCGCAGTCGCAGTTAAATTAAATGCGCTTTTTGGCGGTGCGCGGTGAGTCAGTATTTGTAGCGCTTCCTGTATCACTTGCTGGGCAGCCAGCGGCCCGCCAATTGAGGTCCAAAGGGTGCCATCCACTGCAAAGAATTGGCCTTTTTGCACCGCATTTAAGGCCAAAAAGGCGGGGGTCGTCCCAGTTTGCTTTAATGCATCAGTCGCGTCACCGCTAGGTGTTAATGTCCCGACGAGCAGCCAGTCCGCGTCTATGTTATCTAGCGCTTCAAGACTCAGGGGCAACGAATGATGCGGCCCAGCCTTTTGCTGATGGGCAGGACGCACCAGACCTATATCGCGTAATATTTCACTGGCGAATGAATCGCGATACATAAACGCAGGCCCTTTCGGATTCCAGCGGACTAAGCTCACGCTTTGACCTTGCAGCGCAGTTAGCTTAGTTTTTGTCGCGGCGATAAGCGCGTTATAATCAGCAAAAATGGCCTCTGCTTGGGCTTGGCGATTAAGCACGTTGGCAATGCGAGTCAGCGTGGTCTGCCATGTATCCTCACGTGAAAAAGTCACCACAGTGGGGGCGATTTGATTGAGCACTTCCAGCACTTCTTCGCGATTTGGCATGGTTAAGATTAAGTCTGGCTCCAATGCCAAAATAACTTCTAAATTTGGCTGACCCAACTCCCCAACTGAGCGGATCGCTTTCACCTCTGTGCCTAAGCTTTGGTGATGCAGCAGATAATACGGAAAACCCGGTTGTCCCCGCCCATTGGCGCTGCCAACTGGAGTTAAGCCCAGCGCCAAGCTGCTGTCGAGGTCAATCTCACTTAATACCACCACACGTTTTGGCGTTACAGGCACACTGACTTTATTGCCAAAGGCATCTTCAACTAGCCGCGTTGCTGGTGAATTGGCATAGCTTACAACGCTGCCAAATAGAGTCAGCAGGACAATCAATCGAACTATCATCTTCATACTAATTTCCTTATGTAAAATGCCCTTAGGCGTCCATTACGGCGTGGCGAGGTCGGTCATATTGCTCTTCACTCATGCCGTCACGCCAATAGGGAATGGCATAAATCACATCGCGGTGGTACTCACCACTACGACGAATATGGCTGCGTAACTGAGTGACAATTTGTTCTTCTCCCGCCAGCCAAAAGTACGCATCGTGCGCTGCCAAAGCTAAGGTTTTAAATTCATCAATCAGGGCTTGTCTGGCCTCTGTGCCTCCTACAAACCAATGTACTTCAACACCTTGGGGTTTAACTAAGTCCTGAATGTCGTCTTGACTTGGCACTAAAATATAGACATGGCCTTGCGCATGGTGTGTCAAAGTTGCTAAACCCGCAGAGATAGCAGGCAGCGCTGTTGCATCGCCAGCCACATAATAGTGTTGATAAACAGGGAACATAGGTTTTGGCCCACCCGGCATAGATAAACCAATGCAGTCCCCTAGCTTGGCAAACAATGCAAAACGGCTGGCCGGTCCACAATCACCATGGGTTGCAAATTCAACATCTATTTCACCTTCAACCATTCTATGCTCAACCACAGTAAAAGTGCGCAGATGAGGTTTACTCGCGCCTTCATTCCAGCGTGGGCCTTGGCCACGGATGATGGGCAAGTCAGGCTTTACTTGCCCATCGAGCGGAAACATCAATTTAATGTGGCAAGCAGGCCAATAACTTGGTTCGTGCTTAAGCTCGTCGGCAGTAAAGGTGATTCGGGTTAGATTGGGAGAAACCTGAAAGACAGATTTCACGTAGATATAGCGAGGATCCGCATTCACGGGTCGCTCTGGGCGATAGAACTTAACCAAGCTCACTCCTTAGTCTGTTTAAGTATTGTGGACAAATCATATCACCACATAAATTTTAATGATAATTATTTTTATTATTGTTTTTGAGTTGTTCCTATTTTATCCTGCTGCTACTTTATTATTTAGGATCGACTCGCCGATGAAGACAGCCTCGGATGTCGCAGTGCTACCACGTGCTCAAACAATATCTCGTTTTGCCCCGCTTGTTACAGGGTTAGTGTTGCTGCTACTGCTATTAACCACCCTTAGCCTCGCAACAGGACCAAGCCAAATTAGCTATTTTGATAGTGTGCGTTACGCCTTTGGCTTTACTGATGTCCATATGGACGACAAATTTCGTATGACGATGGACACCTTACGCATTCCGCGCATGTGGGTAGCGCTGCTTGTTGGCGCCGGTATGGCGCTTTCTGCCACGTTATTGCAACACGCAACCCGTAACCCTTTGGCAGAACCTGGCCTGCTGGGGGTGAACAGTGGTGCGGTATTTACGTTAGTTGTTGGGATGACATTTTTTGCCGCTAGCTCGGCACAAAGTATGTTGTACTTTGCCGGCGCAGGCGCCTTTATGGGTAATTTTATTGTACTTGGCATGGCGCAGTGGCTCGGTCAACAAAACCCGTTACGGTTAATTTTGCTTGGTGTGGCAATGTCCGCAACCTTTGGCGGCTTAGCCAATTATTTATTACTTGCCAACCAAGTGGTGCTCGACCAGTTTCGTTTTTGGAATTTAGGTTCACTTGCCGCAGCGGATATGCAGGCCATTTATACCGTACTACCCACCTTTTTATTTGCCGTCATTGTCACGATTTGGCTACTTCCCGCATTGAGCTTATTGCAGCTTGGTGATACCCAAGCGCGAAGTTTAGGGGTCAACAGCAGTCATTGTCGGATTGGCGTCCTGATCTGTTCGACCTGTTTTACTGCCTGCGCCATTGCAATCGCAGGTCCAATCGGTTTTGTCGGCTTTCTTGCGGCATTTAGCGCACGCTGCTTTTACCCCACCGAGCTATATCAGCAAACCACCCTAAGCGCCGTATTAGGTGCAATTTTCATTGTTGTTGCTGATATTCTAGCCAGAGTGCTTATCCAACCCTTTGAATTGCCAAGTGGTGTACTACTTGCGTTAGTGGGTGGCCCAACTTTAATGTGGGTAGCACGTGCGTACAGCAAGAAAACCCTACAACTACAAACTGAGTAAGGAACTGCTGCATTATGTTGTTACGTAATAAACCCACCACTTCGCCTCGCTATCATCCTACTGGACAGCTACTGTTCCAAACTTCGTCCACCAGCTGGCTAATTGCCAAACGCCCCGTCTTCGTCGCGCTCAGTTTATTGCTGCTGTTGCTGCTTTGTACCGTTTGGTCACTAAGTGTTGGCTCAACCTCATTGTCACTCTCTGAAGTAGCGCAAGCCTTAATGGGAGAAGGGTCACGGATGAAGCAAATTCTAGTGCTAGATCTGCGCCTGCCGCGCGTCACCTCAGTGATAGCCGCAGGCCTTGGTATGGGCATCGCAGGATCACTATTACAGAACTTGATCCGCAACCGCCTAGCCACTCCAGATATGGTAGGGGTCAACGAAGGGGCGATTTTTGCTATGGTGCTGGTCTCTTTGCTATTTACCCAAGCGGCAATTGTATGGTGGATGGCACCTGTTGGCGCTTTGATTGCCATGCTGATGCTTTATGCGTTTTGCCATAAACATGAGCACCAAGGTTATACTTTTATCGTAGTGGGGCTTGGCTTTAGTACCTTCTTACGCTCGATTACTGAATTTTTGATGTCCACTGACTCTTTGGTGCATGTGTCGAGCATTTACGTCTGGAGTATGGGCAGCTTTATTGGTCAAAGCCTCACCAGCACTTATGTCGTGCTCGCGCTATTAGCTTTGACCAGCCCGTTACTGGCCTATTTAGTAGCGCAACTTAATTTACTGCGGGTCGGCCAAGTTCAAGCCATGAGCTTAGGTGTGCCTGTGCTACGGGTGCAAGTATTGACCTTAAGTTTAGCTGTGCTTATCACTGCTTTGTCTTCAGCCATCGCTGGACCTATTGCTTTTATTGCCATGGCGGCGCCTATCTTGGCTTCCTCGTTGCTACGCCATCGTACCGTTCCGATTTGGGTCGCGGGTCTGTGTGGCGCCATTCTACTAATGCTGAGCGACACCTTAGTGCGTGTACTCGCCAACCCTGAAGAAGTCGCGACTGGCATTCTTACCCGCATTATTGGCGGCATATTTTTATTTTGGATAATCATTAAAGACAGTATCAAGGGACGCACATGATAGCTTGCCACAATTTAAGTTTTCACTATCAGCAACATACACTGCTGCATAATATTGAGTTCACCGCCAACCCCCAGCAACTGCTCGGTATTGTCGGCCCCAATGGTTGTGGTAAATCGACGTTACTTAAGTTGTTAGCCGGACATTTAACCCCAAACACCGGCTCGATAGCCACCGCACAAGGATGTCTGCAGCGTTTAGGGCGGCGTCAACGCGCACAACAAGTTGCCTATTTGCCACAATATCCGGTTGCACCACGCGGCTTAACCGTGGAACAGCTGTTACGCTTTGGTCGTCACCCTCACCAAACTTGGTACCAACAGTGGCAAAGGCAAGACAGCCAAATACTGGATGATGTGATTAGCCTGTTGCACTTGGAGCCGCTACTGGCTAAAGACGTTGCGCTACTGTCAGGAGGGCAACGCCAGAAAGCTTGGCTTGGCATGACACTCGCGCAAGACACGCCAGTCATTTTGCTGGATGAACCGACTAGTGCGTTAGATATCGGCCACCAAGTTGAGGTGATGGAATCCATTGCCCACATTAGCAATATGGGTAAAACCGTGATTTTAGTGATCCACGACTTGGCTATGGCGGCACGTTATTGTGATCAGATCTTAGCGATTAATGGCGGTAAAGTGGCGGCATTTGGCGATGCCAAACAGGTGATTAACGGCGCATTGGTACAAGAGCTATACGGCGCCAAAGTGGATATTCTGGCGGCGCCAGAAGATCACTCCCCCGTCATAGTGCCACGGCGCAAACGCCATATTCAACACGCTTAGCTTTATTGACTCGCTTTATCAAATTATTCGCAAAGGCAAAATTGGCACGCCAACTCCCTTGGCGTGCCAACTGCTTAGTCCTGGCTAAGCAGTTGTAGTAGTTGTGATAAAGATTCACACTTAAGCAAATCAGCGACACTGTAGGCACTACACTGCGCTAAACGTGTGACTAACCAAATGCGCTCTATCGAGTCCAGGCCCTGCCAGACTGGTTCCAACCCCACCCAATTGGCTTTATCAGTAACTGTCAATGGACCTTGCGCAAGCGCCGCCAACAGCTTTGACCAATCTGTGCTGGGTGGCGCTGAGCAAGCTATGTTATCGCGTGGCACTGGTGCCAATCGCGTCACCGTCAAAGCCGCATCCCAGTCTTGCGTGATAAGTTCGCGAAGCGCCGCCAGCCACTTATCAGCCAGTTGTTCAAGCTCTGCCAACGCAAAGCGCGTCGCATCGAGATAAAACCCTATCCAAGTGGTGCTTTTATACTCTGTCATAAACAAGGTCATTGGCAGTTCAATCGGCTCATAAGCCTGCGCTACCGGACGTGGCATAAGCTCATGCGGCGCTTTGGTTGTAATTGGCTTTGGCGTCGGATAGTTTTCATACAAAAACACACTTTGGAATGGTCGCTTACCCGCCACACTGAGCTTTTCTAGAGGATAACTGCCATGTTGATTCACCGTCGCTAACTGCTGCTGCAAAGTTTGCAGCGCGTCAGTGACACGGCTTACCCCACACCAGTCCAAAATGACAGGTAAGGTATTGTTGTACAAACCAATACTTTGCGTTAGGCCGTCAACCGCACCATCACGACCCACAAGCACATTGCCAACACTGGTAAAGTCACTTTGCTGCGCTTGTTGTAATAATCTATGCCATGCAAACTGCCCAGCAATACTTGGCGTCACCCCATATTTTGCGCATTGCTGCTGGAGCTTTAAATGCTCACTCACCGACAAAGCGCGTTCAATCGTGGCATTTTGCCGTTTTTCATCAGTGCGCTCACGGAGATCGCGACCAAACCAAGTGGTTTCAATAGCGATATCTTGTGCTGTTAGCGTCGCCATTTTCGCTTGCCAAAAACGCGCATCCGCGGCTTGTTTTTGCACTGACCAACGTCGATATGCGACATAGGCCGTATCCTTGGTCATGTCTGGCGCTTGTGCTGTTTTTAACGCTAAGTAAGCACCATGCACAGATTGCATTAAAATTGGCATGCTCCAACCATCAAAAATACTGTGATGATAGAGCTGCAACAAGTGATAGCGCGTCTCATGTTCTTTGCACAGTACCAGTCGATACAGTGGCCCTGAAGACAATGACAACTTTTGTGTATGTAGCTGTTTTAAAGTAGCGTCAATCTGACCAGTGACATTTTCCTCTGCGTTTAATTCCAACACTTCAATGGGTACAGACACTTGTTGTAAGATCATTTCAAGCGGCTCAAATTGCCAGTTGAAGCAGCTACGCAAGGCAGGAAAACGCTGCGTTTGTAATTGCCAAGCTTGTTTGAAAGCATGAACATCAATGGCTTGATCATAAACCAAATGACTCAACATAAAATAGGCATCATCCTGCGGATTTTGCATATGGTGCGCTAACATTGAGCGCTGCAATCCCGACATCGGCAATAAATGTTCAAACTGGTATTGCTGCTGCAATGCAGTCAAAGCGTGGCGCGACAATGTCAAAGGTTTGAAATCCGATGGTGTGAGCACCACCCCTTGTTGCCACTGTACTTGGCCGTGCTCGGCAAAAGCCTCTAAATTTTCCTGCAAGCGACGCATAAACACGGCGTTGCTAAGCGGTGCAAACTGTCCAACTTGTCGTAATTGCAGTTCACCTTGCATTATCCCACCATGTAAACTCACCAGTTCGGGATGTAGATTGGCGCTACTAATGGTTTGCCCAGGGCGAATATTAAGCGGTGCCCACATGCCCGTCGTTTGACTTGATGACCTTGCTTGGCCCAAGTAATTCAGAGTGATAGGAGCAAGGGGCAAGTGAGTACCCGCAGAGTGGAGGTATTTAAACGCGTAATAACCAATGCCGTTGTCTGGCACTGCACGGCGGCGCTCTTTGGCGGTGATAATCACATCCGCTAAATTACTATGGTTTTCTGTGCGCACTGGGTAAGCAGTGGTAAACCAACCTACAGTACGACTGACATCGAGTTGCTCGTCAATGGCTTCGCGGCCATGTCCTTCAAGCATTACGCAATGTTGCTCGCCAAGCTGACAATCAGATAAAGTCCGAGTTAACGCCGCGAGTAAAATATCCAGCACCTCAGCGCCATAAGCATTCGCGGTAGTTTGCAACGCCGTTGTATGGGCCTCGCTTAAACTCAGGCTGGCTTCGGGTTGTAATTCAGTGGCTTTTGGATAATCCGGCAGCAATTGCGTTTGCGTATGCCAATATTCAAGCTGGTTGGTATTTTCGGCCACATAGGTTTGCAGTGCTTGCCCCCATTGCCGATAGCTGCTGGTTTTGTCTGCCAATGTGCCACCAGCATAACAAGTCGCGAGATCCTCACATAATATTCGCCATGACACGGCATCCACTAGCCAATGGTGACAAGCGATAAACAACAGCTGTGGCGCATCGGGATGATTGCGGATAAGCGCAGCGCACCACAATGGCGCTTGCGCCAAATCAAACTGACTTTGCAAGTCGCTCAGAGCCTTGTGCAACCCCGCTTCGCCTAACAAAAGATAATCAAGTTCAGCAATCTTTGGGATGATGAGCTCACCATAAACTTGCTGCTCGCCGTCACAGTACAGTCGCAGTGCATCATGGTGGGTGGCAAGTTGCTGCAGCAATGCGCTCAATGCGGTTTTATCCATAATTGGAGTTGGGATCAAACACGCTTGATTGAAATACTGTGGCTGCGCATACTGCTGACCTTTAAACCAGTGTTGAATGGGAAGTAAGGCAAACGCGCCCGCTAACTGCCCTTGCTCAGCATAAATTTGCTTTTGTGCCTGTGCGCGCTGCATGGCGAGTGCTAAACCGCGCACAGTTTTGTGCTCAAACAAGTCTTTGACATCGCATCCATAGCCCGCTTTACGAAGTGCCGTGGTTAACTGAATGCTTAAAATGGAATCTCCACCTAAGCGGAAAAAGTCGTCTTCCACTCCAAACTCACCTGCAAGTAAGCTCTGCCACACCGCTAAAATTTCTGCCTCTGCTGCGTTATCAGGTGGAGTATGCTGAGTTTGTTTGACCTGCACTTGCGGTAATTGGGCGAAATCGACTTTACCGTTAACGGTCAAAGGCATAGTCGCGAGTACTACAATTGCAGCAGGCACCATATAACTTGGCACCAACTCCGCGAGGCGATTTAACACCCAACTTGCTTCTGGTTCAGGGTAGCCGGTTTTCAATGTGACATATGCAACTAACTGTGGCGCACTCCCGCGCGTATCAATGGTGACTTTGATATCACGGTAGCTAGTTGCAAGTGCGGCTAAGTGATGCTCAACCTCAGCGCTTTCGATACGAAAACCCCTGAGTTTTAACTGGTTGTCTTGACGACCGAGGTATTCCATTTCACCGTCGTGACGTAAGCGCACTAAATCGCCAGTGCGATACACCCGTGTGTCCGGTTTTTGCCGCACAAAGCCAAGCACAAAGCGCTCTTCCGTCAGTTGAGGTTGGCCGATGTAACCACGCGCCAAGCCAATCCCCGCCAAAACTAACTCACCAGCTACCCCCGGCGGGCAGAGATTACCTAAGCTATCGACCACAAATGCTTCAAGACCTTCTAATACATGACCAAGCGTTGCTGGAGTATCGGCCGACAAGCGTTTACGCAGCGCTGTCACAGTGCATTCGGTTGGGCCATATTCATTGATCAGCATCACCGCATCGCCCCAGCGTGCGGCCAACTGATTAGGACATGCCTCCCCCCCAAAACCAATACAGCGCAAATGCGGTAAATCACGTGGTTCAAGCGCACTAAGTAGCGCCGTTGGCAAATACGTATGGCTGGCTTGATAATGCGCTAGCGCATCTAAAATCGCCGAGTTAGCATCGCCAAATACCACTTGCCCGCCAGCATACAAGGTGGTTAACAGCGCCATGTTTCCCGCATCAAAAGCAAGCGACATCGGGTTATACATGATGGAGGTCGGCGAAAGAGCCAAAAATCGCTTATTCTGCGCTAATAAATTGGCAAGGCTGCGCTGCTCTATCATCACCCCTTTTGGCATGCCTGTTGAACCTGAGGTGAAAATAACATACGCCAGTTGCTGCTCACTCAGCTCCGCCAGTTGCAATGGCTGCGCTTGGCAAGCCAGCAAACTGGTCAGTGTCAGCGTTTCAATATTGCCGTTAAACCATGGCAATGACGACGAATCGCACAGCACTAAACTAATATCGGCTTGCTCACTCATGTGCGCGAGGCGCTTTGCTGGGTTACTTGGTTCAAGCGGCGTGTAGGCAGCCCCCACTTGCCAACAAGCGAGTAACGCCACGGTATGGACGATTTTACTGTTAAAATGCAGCCCCACCACAGCTTCTGGTGCTAAGCTATAACGCTCTAGTTGTGCAACCACCACCGCAACCGCTTGCATCAGTTGCCCGTAACTAAGCGTTGTTGCACCTTCCGTTAGGGCAGGAGCCGCGCCTGCTTTTTTAGCATGCTGCAACCAAGCTGTTGCAGCCAGTTGCACACTTTGCGGCTCACCGCCCGATGTGCTGGCAAGCACGCGCTGCTGTAATTCACTGTTCAATAAAGGTAAAGCTCTTACCTCAGTGTGTGGGGCTTGTAAGGCACTGTGCAATAAGGTGTTTAAACACGACGCCATCACTTTAAAGGTGTCACCAACAAAAACATCTGTACTGTATAGCCATTCGATCCGTACTGAGTTTTGCGTTTCAGCGAGTTTAATGGAGATATCGGTCTTGGCTGGCAATTCGGTGAGTAGCTGATCTTTGGCACACACCCCTGGGATCAAGTCATTAAAATCGACCAAAGCTTGGTAAACTATCATGATTTGGAAAATGGGGTTGGCGGCAGCGCTGCGCTCTAAGCCTAAGTCGTCTATCAGCTGTTCAAACCGATAAATTTGATGATCGAACGCCGCTAAGTCTTGGTCACGAATATATTTTAAATAGGCTAAAAACGAGTGCGAATCATCTAAGCTGGTACGTAAAATCAAGGTATTGACCACAAAGCCAATCAAGTCGTCTACATCTGGGCGCTCGCGGTATGCGACAGGTGTGCCGATAACGATATCAGGCTCAATACTAAAACGCGCAAAGATCAGCGCAAACAGTGCGTGGACCCCCATAAATACCGTAGCACCTTGGCTTAGACACAATTGCTTAAATTGCTGCCAAGTTTGGTTGTCGATATAGCTATAAAAAACTTCGCCTTTTGACGATAACACCGCAGGGCGTGGCTTGTCGGTTGGTAAAGTATGCAGCTCAGGCATGCCCGCCAGTCTATCTAACCAAAATGCTTTAAAACACTGATGGTAATCCAAAAAGTTAGCTGAGCGCTCCCACGTCGCATAGTCGATAAAATTTATTGCCGGAGCTGGCAACGTCGCAACTTGGCCTTTTTGGTGGGCAATAAAACACGCCTTAATCGAAGAAAAGAGATTCTTCACTGACCAGCCATCGGAAATAATGTGATGTTGGGTGAACATCAGCACATAATCTTGGTCAGCAAGACGCAGTAATTTAATTCGGGTTAATTGCCCAGCGGTTAACTCAAACGGCGCGCGAATATCTTCCACCAGCAGAGCTTGCAGTTGTTGGTGCTGCGCTTGGCTGTCAAGCGCACGCAAGTCTACCCGCTGCAAGTTAAATCCCACTTCTTCAAATGGTAAAATCACTTGTTCGCCAAAACCAAATTCGTCACGGCGAAACGCGGTGCGTAGTGTTGGATGGGTTTTAAACAAAGTGACAAAGGCCGCTTCTAGCGCAACCTCGTCGAGCTCCCCTTGCAAACGAAAATGCACCGGCATGTTGTACATGGTGCCTTGCGCTTCAAACTGGTCGATAAACCATAAACCACTTTGCGCTGAAGTTAATGGGCCACGGGTTTGCTGTAACGGCTCAATCGGCTGATAAAACCGCGCTTTGGCCGCAAGCGCGCTAACAATGTCGTCTTTATGTTGCTTGATGAGACTGACATTTTCTGCCGTTAACGCCTCTTTTTTGGAGTTGGAAAGCAGTTGACCGGTCGGTGATAACGATAGTCTGACCCCAGCTCGTTCCAATTGATTTAATACTGCAATGATACCTTTCATGATTTTCCTAGCACAGCAGTCCAACCGCGCGGACTGCTGCTTAAATAAGCTTATGCGCCTAGTGTTGCGCCGCCATCCACCACTATGTCTTGTAACGTGACGTGACTGGCCGCAGGCGAAAGTAAAAAGCCCACTACTGCCGCTATTTCATCCACAGTCGCCACTTTTTGCAGCGGTATACCTAGTTTATAACTATTGAGGTCACCTTGAATGAGCCGCTCTTTGGCGTGTTCATCGTGCCACAACGCCCGTTGCATGGGCGTGTCCGTAGACCCCGGTGACACCATATTGGCGCGCACGCCCATTTTGCCATACTCAAGCCCGATGGTTTTGGTCATACTGCTAAGCGCCGCTTTTGATGCACCATAGGCCAACATGCCAAGGCGCGGCACATGTGCCGCATTGGAGCCAATATTGACGATAGCGCCGCGGGATTGTGTCAGCGCAGGTAAGGCGTGTTGAATGAGGAGTAACGCCGCAGTCACGTTAACGGCAAAGGTTTGCTGCCATTCAGCGGTGGTAATGGCCGCACAGGTTGCCATGTGTAATACCCCCGCTGCATTCACTACGCCATCAACACGTGGGGTAGTGTTGAGCACTTCCTGCAAGGTCGCATGCAGTGCAGTTTCGTCACTTAAATCCAGTTGCACTGGTATAAATTGCCCTACTTCACCGCCATAAACCGCTTGTGCTTGTCTATCAAACCCGACCACTGTCGCACCCCGTGCCACTAACCAATGTGCAATTGCATCACCAATGCCTTGTTTAGTCCCCGTTACCCAAAATACCTGTTGCTCAAACTCTGCTCTCAGGTGTTGAAAGTTCACCGTTACCATACCATTTCCACCACATCTGGTTCGGCGCACAGTTGCTCATCCAAAAAGGCGCAAAACTCACTTAATGTTGGGTTATTAAAGGCGTCAGACACCTTTAACGACACGCCAAACTCTTTGCCAAGACGGTTGACGATTTGAATGGTATGCAGCGATTGGCCACCGAGTTGGAAAAAATTATCGTGCGGCTGAATTTGCGAGACACCCAGAATTTGCCGCCAAATCGCCGCCACCGCGCGCTCGGTGTCACTTTCAAGTTCAGTGCCAGTCGCTTCATCTTGATACATTGCCAATAGTTTTTTGCGGTCTACTTTACCGTTACGAGTTTTCGGCAAATGCAAGAAACAGCGATAATCCGTTGGTACCATGGCTCTTGGCAATTGCTCCAATAACGCAGCGCGAATGTGGGCTATATCTAAGTCCGTATTCGCACTGGCAATAAAAGCCACTAAGCGTCGTACGCCAACTTGCTCTTCGACGCCCTGTACACAAGCTTCGTTAACGTCCGCAAGGGCCAGTAACTTCGCTTCCACTTCACCGGGCTGCACCCGATAACCGCTGATCTTAAATTCGTCGTCCATGCGGCCAAGGTATACGAGCTGCTCGCCTATTCGTTTCACTTTGTCGCCGGTGCGATAGGCACGGTGCTGCTCTGAGCCAACGTTCAGCTCAATAAACGCACGCTGCTGCGCACTTGTGGCACCTAAATAGCCGTGACTGAGGTTTGGTCCAAGTAGTAGTAATTCGCCTTCTGCGGCTGGGCGTAAATTATCCGCCACCACCAATGCCGCCTCGCCGGGCAGGGGTTGGCCAATTGGCAGCAGCGTATCCGCCCGTACTTGCGTTATGTCGGCGCAACAAGCCACTACAGTTGCTTCGGTCGGGCCATAGGTATTGAATAACCTGACTTGGCTCGGTGCGTAACGCTGCCATTGGCTTAACTGCTCAGCATAAACCGCTTCGCCACCGATAATCACCACTCGCACACTCTCAGGTACGCGGTGGCTAGGTAAGTCTAAGGTCAAGGCCCACTCGCTCCAAAACGCCGTTGGCAAGTCAACCACCGACACTTGGCGCTCTGCTAAAAACGCCACAAATGCCGCAACGGATTGCAACATCGCCTCATTGCGTAAAACCAGCTCAGCCCCCGCCAGCAGCGTGACAAAAATCTCCTCCATGCTGGCATCAAAATGTAGCGGCGCAAATTGCATCACTTTATCCGTCGCCGTCACGCCATAGGTTTGCTGCGCAGCTTGGCTAAAGTGCGTCAACGCGCCATAAGAGACTGGCACCCCTTTAGGCTGCCCAGTTGAGCCTGAGGTGAACATGATATAGCTGCTACTTGAGGCAAGCGGCGCTCTAAGCGCACAGCGCTTGTCGCCCATTAATGCACCGAGCAAATGAATTGGTGTGGCTAAGTGCTGACAACTTTCGGCACTTTGCGCATCACAAATAAGCGCCGAGAGTTCAGCAGTCGCAACAATTTGCTGCTGACGAGCTAATGGCTGCTCTACATCTAACGGCACAAATGTCGCTCCGACAGCAATAATCGCAAGTAAACTTGCTACTTGCAGAGGCTGACGTTTCATACAAACGCCTATCCGTGCGCCATCCACTAAACCTTGCTGCTGCAAATACGCGGCGATACGCTCTGCGTTTGTGATTAGCGTCTGATAGCTCCATTCCACATTATCTTGGCGAATGGCTGGAGCATTGGGGGTTTGCACACCATGGCTTAATATCGTGGTGATTAAATCCCGCGCTTGAGTGACGGTTGGACCACACAACAGCGCTTGTGCACGCAGCGTGCTCAAGTGCGTCTCACAAATGCTCAACAAGGTTTGTTCTGGCGCATTCAAACAGCGGCTTACAAGCGCCAGCAACTGGTCGCGTAACGTCACCAACGCGGCACTGTCATAACTGGCTGGGTTGGCATCAAAATCAAACTCAGGCGGCCCATCTGGGCGTAAATAGATTTGCACAATAAGGTCGTCAACATTGCCCGCCGATAAGTTTAGCGTTGATGACTCCAACTGACCGTATTTAGCAGGATGGTCAAACGGCATAATATTGATCATCGGCCCATACAATCGCTCACTTAGCGCGACTTTATTACGGTCTCGCTTTAAATCCTCATAACGATACAACTGATGTTTACGCATCAACCGCTTACGCTTACCGATTTGCTTTGCCAAGCTGAGCAAGCTGTCCTCTGCGTCGATATCTACAAACAGCGGCACAATATTGGTTTGCATACAGGGAATATTGAGCGCTTTTGAACCAATGCGGTTCATCACTATCAGGCCAAAGGTCAATTTGGTTTGACCTGTGTAGCTAAATAAGAGTGTCGCCAAGGTGGCAATAAAGAGATCCGGCCAGGCCACTTTATGTTGTTCGGCTAATGTGATCATTTGTTGCCAATGCTGGGCGCTTAAGGCGTTACTTTGACGCAAGTACTGCCCACTCAACCCCCCTTTACCCTGAGCAAAAGACACTGCGTCTGGGTAAATATCAAATTGCTCATTCCAATACTGCTTTGCCGCTTGGTATTGCGCGATAAAGGCGCTGCTGTTTTCTTCCTCCAGTAACGCTTGCATCGGCGTAAAGTCGCAAGGCGCAACCTCTTGTGCGCTACACAGGGCAGTGTAGATTTGCGCAATACGGCGGAACAACAACGTATTGCCGTAGCCATCGAGCGAAATATGATGCGAAGTACTGAATAAGTAATCTTGCTGCGGCGCCGTGAAAATCACAAATCGAATGGGTAATGTGGTGCTGATGTCTACAGCCACTTGGGTGACTTGCAGCGCGTAATGACGAAAAAACTCACGCGGTGCGTCTGTTTCCGGCATCTCTGCAACGTCTATTTGTACCGCGCCAGCGCCCTGCACACGATACGGTACATTATCTTCCCCTGCACGGTAAAAACTATATGCGCATTCAGACTCTTGTACACCTTGTGAAATTGCTTGGCGCAACAAAGCTTGGTCAATTTTGCCGCTAAACTGAATACATTCCGCGGTATTGAACAGCGCTGGGTTACCACTCATTGTATGGCCCAACCATACGCCTTGTTGGGCGCGATTTAACCCCGAGTTCATGCCGCTTGCTCCTGCTTACGCTGCAACAACGCAACCCAAGCGTTAAACGTCGGTTGTTCGGCAAGCTCAGTAAAGCTTGATTCAATACCACTGTCGCGCCATTTTGAAATAATGGCCATGATCTGTACTGAGTCTATCCCGTAATCCAGCAAGTTTTCATCGGGATCAAAGGCTTGTTCTTCTTCATCAATCAACGAAAGTAAATGGTTTTTTAGCGCGTCTGGGGTAAGCAAAGTTGTATCTCCACGGGTTAAACGTAATTCCTTGAAAGTTTCGGTAGCTGTTACAACGCCACAGCGTCCAGCCACATAAGTCAACGTCAGCTGGTGTTCCTCAAGCGAGAAGTCAGCTATAGCGTCTGCGACCACAAAAGGTTTGATGTCACGCATAAACGCATCACAAGCACTCATTAGCACCCCGATGTGACCGTAAACACCGCAGATCAGCAGCTGATCACGGCCTTGTTCTTTCATCATTGCCTCAAGTGGCGAGCGCTGAAAAGCGCTGTAACGCCACTTTGTCAGCACGATATCGTCTGGCCCTGGTGCAACACTCGGCTCAATGGCAGTCAAGGCTTGTTGTCCTGTCAACCCAGGCCCCCACATGTCATTGAGTAGCGCACGAGCTTGGGCACTTTGTTCAGCGGGTTGCGCGGTATACACCACGGGAATGTTAAACAACGTACAGAGTGCTTTAAGTTCTTGAATATTACTCAGCACCTGCTGGATTAAAACGCTGTCATCACCATAAAAATCAATGAAATAACGCTGTACATCATGAATTAGCAGGACTGCTTTACTTGGCTCAAAGGCCCAATTCACTTTGTTTTGCGGAAGTTTCGCCGCACGGCTTAGGCAATAAGGTGCAATTTTTGGAATAGCCACAAATACTCTCTTAATCAATCAGTTGGTAACAATGCACGGTCAGCTGAAGCTGACAGTGTGAGTTGCGACTGCAGGCGTTTTTTATCGACTTTGCCAACCGCCGTGAGCGGTAGCGCATCAACAAACATAAATCGGTCTGGAATTTTGAAGTCAGCAACGCCTCTGCTACGCAGATACTTCCTAAGCTCAATGGTTTTCGGCACAGGGGCATGGCAAACTAGCACCGCACAGCTTTTTTCCCCCATTACCTCGTCCGCTACGCTTAACAACGCAGCAAGTCGAACTTGCGGGTGTGCCATTAGCTCATTTTCAATTTCCTGAGCGGCGATTTTTTCTCCGCCTCGGTTGATTTGATCTTTAATTCGACCGCTCACCAGCAATGAGCCATCCTCAAGCACGGTCACTAAGTCGCCGGTGTGATAAAAACCTTCGTCGTCGAATGCCAGCGCGTTGTGGTTTGGCGCAGCAAAATAGCCCCGTACGGTGTACGGTCCCCGAGTTAGGAGCGCGCCAGTTTGGCCAGGAGGTACGGCAAGACCAGCCTCGTCCACGACCCGTATCTCATCTGCCGGGCTCATAGGTCGACCTTGCGCACGTAACCGCAACGCCAAAGGATCGGATAAACGCGTGTAGTTGACTAAGCCCTCAGCCATACCAAACACTTGTTGCAAATGCACCCCCAGTTCTGGTTCTACACGCTTAGCAACGTGTTCACTTAAGCGTGCGCCACCTACTTGCAAATACTGTAAACTGCGCAGCGCTTCTTGGTGCTGCGGCGCAAATTCGAGCCATAAAATAACCGCTGGCGGCACTAATGCTGCCCAATTGACTTGGTGAGCGGCTATTAATTTAAAGCAACTTGCAGGGCTTGGGTCGGGCGCCAACACGACACACCCCCCAGCATAAAATGCCCCTAGGGCACCGGGTGAACTGAGCGGAAAGTTATGCGCCGCAGGTAAAGCACAGAGATAACGGGTACTGGAATTCCATTGGCATACCGCAACGCTCTGGCGAATGCTGTAGTAATAGTCATTATGAGTACGGGGAATAAGTTTAGGTGTGCCAGTTGAACCACCCGAAAGCTGGAAAAACGCCACTTCATCGGCTGCAGTGGGTTTAGGGCGATAAATGCTCGGTGCATCGTAGGAGGCAGAGCAGCTCAATATCGTATTTAACCCCACACCAAAGGGACTATCGCCTTCCACCACGATCTCGCTGATACTCGGTACGGCTTGACATAGTTGGTCACAAAATTCGCGGGTTTTAAACAGTGAATGACGCGAGGAAACAATCAGTAACTTAGGTTGTACTTGGTTTGCATAAGCGAACAAGTCCATACGACCATGATTAAACAGCGCATTCACTGGTACCACGCCGATTTTCAGCAAGGCAAAAAAGCATACATAGAACTCGACTCGATTCGGCAATTGCACTAGCGCTCGGTCGCCACTTTGCAGCCCGCGTAACTGTAGATAATTGGCTAATCTGTCCGACCATATATCAAGCTGACTGTAGCTGACTTGCCGACTCTCACAGATCACTGCGATGGCATCGCGTTTTGCTTGAACTTGGCGCTCCAAAATATCGCTTAGCGGTAAATCCAACCAATAGCCTTGCTTGCGATACTCGGCTGCCAACTCTGCCGGCCAAGGGGTAAATGGGACCTTCATCGCGCTCCCTCCAGCACCCGTAGCATAGTGCCAAGTTTGGCTTGCGTTTCGAGATACTCAGCGCTGGGATCTGACTGCGCAACCACACCAGCGCCAGCAAATAAGGTGACTTTATCCGCTTCGACTTTTGCGCAGCGAATAGTCACTGCCCATTGTCCATTCCCTTGGCTGTCCATCCAACCAACCGTGCCAGTAAAATGTTCACGCTCAAATGGTTCAAGTTGCTCTATGGTGGTTCTGGCTAAATTAGTCGGTGTGCCACACACCGCTGGTGTTGGATGTAAACGGGCTAACACTTCTGGCAAGCGAATTTGCTCGCTTTCTAGCTGACCGGCTATCCGAGAAGACAAATGCCACAACTGAGGTGTACTGATCAGGCTCGGAGCGGCAGGCACTTCAAGCGCACAACAGTAAGGCCCAAGTGCAGCTTTCACTTGCTCAATCACAATGGCATGTTCATGATTGTCTTTCAGTGAGTTTAGGAGCTGCGCTGCAATCGCTTGGTCATGCTGGGGCTCTAACACTCGCTTTGCCGTCCCCGCTAACGGGTTACTGCACACCTGCGCGCCGCGCTTTTCAAGTAATAACTCGGGTGATGCCCCCACCCAGTGGGTATTGAGATCATCTTGCATCACAAAATGATAAGCATGGGGATTTTGCTCGATTAATTGCAATAACATTGACCAAGCGCACAATGGCACATCAAGCGCGGCCTGTAACGTTCGTGACAATACGACTTTATCAAGCGCGGTGTGCTGCAATTGGTAGACCGCATTCGACACCGCTTGTTCAAAATGCTGCTTGGTTGGAACTTCTTGCCACGCCAGCGCCTGAGTTGCCTCCACTGGCTTGACTAAATCTGATTTAAGCAATTGAACTAACTGACTTTTTGAAAAGCGCCGAACTTTGAGGGGAATATGCAAAGACGCCTTATCTGTGTGGCGAAATGGTAAACACCCCATCACCAACGGCGCTTCAACTCCAGACTCTTGAGCGCGTTTAAACGCATCGTCAAGCCACGCTTGCAGATGTTGCGGCTGTGCACTGCCGCGATAGCGGGCGAATTCCCCTTCACAGAGTAAAAACACTTTCCCATCAGAGAACAGCGACAATCGTGCTGGCTGAGATGAAGTAGACACAGGGATTGAAGACTGCATTGGGCATCATTTCCTTGAGGTTTCCTAACAGAGGTCCATATGTTAGCAGGCTGACAATTGCTTAGTAAATAGAAATTGTTCTCATTTTTATTTTCATAAACAAACTAAGCATTTCTGCCAGTTGCACTAGGAAATGTCCCTGTTTTTACACAAATTTCAGTAAACCCTCTTGAATTTCATTTAATAACGATTATTATTTGCATTCCCATTTTCAGCACAAAATCATACTTCTTTGTGCCAACCAAGGATCGAACAACACAATGCAAACGCCACTCTCAGCATCGCTAAATCAGCGTGTCGTACTGAATTTAGCCATTCTGGTCAATATCTTATCTATCGGCAGTTTTATGATGGTGATGCCGATGGGCCCAGATTTCAGTCTTGCCCTTGGCATGCCGGCTGAACACACTGGCTATTTAGCGGGCGGCGCAACATTTGCTGCGGCTTTAATTGGCTTTCTTTGTGCCCCATTTTTAGATAAGTTCGACCGCAAACAAGTCTTGGTAAGCTGTTTGTCTCTTAAATTCTTACTTATCTTGTGCTGTGCTTTTGCTACCTCGCCTTGGCAGCTAATCACGTTATTTGTGCTGTCAGCGTGTTTTAGCGGCCCTGCTGGTGGTGTGTTGATGGCAGCTATCTTAGATGTGACCCCTGTGGCCTATCGTGGTCGCGCCATGGCGATGATGGCGAGTGGATTCTCAATTGCGGCCATTATCGCAGTACCAATGACGCTGGAGTTGGTTGCACGACTCAACTGGCAAACTGCCTTTTATGGCTTTGGTGGTTTAGGTTTGCTGTTAGTTGCGGTATTACAATGGCGCTTTCCATCACTTACCGCGCATCAAAGCGCTGCGCAGCACAATAATGTGCCCGCACAATTAATAACTAACCCCGCATTTCGCTTTGCATGTGCCATCGCTGCAGTGCAAATGTTCGGGCATTTTCTGCTTATTCCACACTTTTCGAGCTATTTTCAATTCAACCTTGGCTTTGCCCGCAATAGCATTTCCAGCCTGTATTTGTTTGGCGGTCTGGCAAGTTTGCTGGCACTGCAACTGAGTGGCCGTTTACTGGATAAAGGCCATGGCTTAGCCCTGATTTGGTCGATGTCGCTACTTGCAGCCTTAGTGGTCATTATCGGCTTAGTATTTGGTGCCATGCTCAGCGTTTATGCCTTCTTTATTATTTTTATGGCCGCCAGCACGGTACGCAGCAGTTCAACCTCAGCTTTGTTATCCAGTATTCCTGCGCCGTATCAACGTGCTGCTTATATGTCTTATCAGGCTACCGTTGCCAATATTGCTTCCGGCCTCGGCGCTCTGTGCAGTGCGCTGTGGCTTAGCACCAATAACGCGCAACAACTACAAGGATTAGAACAGCTCGCGGTCTTGGCTGCACTGTGTTTACTGTGTGCGCCTGTGCTGGTGCACATCACGGTAAAACGGTTTTTAGCCCCTTGTGATCAATCTCAAGCAACCCACTCACTGGCAACGAACGATTAGTTCTGCGTCAATTTTGTCAACATAACGATTAGATAGAAATCAACATGACTCACAGAAAACTTGGAATTCGCACCACCACGCTTGTTTATTCTGCCGTTCTTACCGCGCTTAGCCCGCTCGCATGGGCCGAAGCCGGTGATGAAAACATCGAAGTGATCCAGATCCGTGGAGAAGCCATTAGTAAAGGCTACACCTCTGGCGAGGCCAGTATCGGTTCAAAAGGTGTCGCGTCAATAAAGGAAACGCCCCACTCTATCTCAGTGGTAACAGAACAACGTATTCAAGATCAGCGTCTAATCAAATTAGATGATGCACTAGGTAGCGTCAACGGCGCACGTGTTATGGCTAATAACCAAGGCCGTTCATCGGTCCTTGTGCGTGGTTATGAACTAGACGAATACCTTATTGATGGCCTGTCTGTGCCACTGTCTTCACTGCATGGCAATTTGCCAGATATGGCGATGTTTGAACGCGTCGAAGTGATGAAAGGCCCAGCCGGATTATTCGGTGGTACCGGCGAACCAGGCGGTACGGTTAACCTTATTCGTAAGCGCGGTAAAGAGGAATTTGACTTATCAACCTCAGCGACTTTGGGTTCATGGAATACACGCGCGTTTATGTTGGATGTGACCGACGCTTTAACAGCAGACAAAAGTATTCGCGGCCGTTTTGTGTACTCCATGCAGGACCGTGAATCTTTTGTCGATGTAGTGGCTGAGGATACCGACTTGTTCTACGGCGTGCTGGACTTTAGCTTGACCGATAATACCGAACTGTCAATTTCCTTTAACCGCGAAACCAAGGACATGGTGCCATCAAACGGGGTGCCAACCTATACCAACACCGCCCCTAATGCGCCTGAATATGCGGAGTTTATCGACTTACCACGCAGCACTTTCTACGGTTCAAAAGACAACTACTTTACTAGCACCGCAAACGACCTTTTTATCGGTTTGGAACACTGGTTTAGCAATAGCACTAAACTTAAGTTCACCTCGCGTGTCTCACAATTTGAATCCGATTTTGAATATCTTTACTCTTATGCTGAAGTACCAAAAGGGGGTAATCAAGTCGAACTTGCCGGGATCAATATGGATTATGAGCAAGAGACCAAGTCTTTCGATTTACACTTAGTATCGCTGTTTGAGTTAAACAACCTAACCAGCTCAGTGGTCATAGGTGTCGATTATCGTAATGACGACACCTTACAAGAAAGAGGTAACGGCAGCACAGATCAAGTCGTCGATTTGTTTAACCCCAATCACGACCTAGCCCGCGCCACATACAGAACTACCTTAACCGATGCGCACCCGGTTGAAAAAGGACTCTACATTCAATCGCGACTCAATCTATTCGAGGACGCTATTTTTGTTTTGGGTGGCCGTTTAGCATCTTTCGAAAAACCAGTTATCGAGAGCAATGCCCGTGGCAGTACAGCGCAAGAAGAGTCGATTTCGGGGCAATTTATTCCTAACTTAGGTTTTGTTTACAACATTACCGACGAACACTCGTTTTACATGAGTCATAGTGAAATTTTTAGCCCCCATGGCACGCTCGACCCAGAAACCAATGAGTTCTTCGCCCCACGTGAATCAAAACAGTTTGAAATCGGTTTAAAAAGTGAACTCGCCGCAGGGGCAATAAATGCCACGGTGAATTACTTTGATTTAGTAGACACCAACAACATCTCCGCGCGTCGCACACGCGAAGGGATTGTTTATACACCGCTACGCGATACCGAAATTCACGGTGCGGAATTTGAAGTCAGTGGCAACGTCTTCAACAACTTAGAAGTCTATGCCGGTTACTCCTTTACGCGCACTAAGTTCCGTGCGGATGCATTACGTAGCGCGGTTTACAGTACTGCGACGCCAAAACATCAGTTTAGCTCTATCTTCCAATATACCCTAGCTGCCTTTGGCTTACCTGAGTTGCGTTTGGGTTACGGGTTTAAGTTTATGAGCGACTTTTACTCAGACGGTTACTACCAAAAAGTAATGCAACCAAGTTATGCCGTGCACGACTTATATGCCAAATACTCAGTCACCAAACATGTAGATATTGCGCTCAAAGTCAATAATTTAACTGACAAGCACTACTACAACCGAGTTGGGGTTGAAAGCCTCTTTAACTTTTTCGGCGAGCCGCGCAACTATAGTTTAACCGCCAGCTATCATTTCTAAGCCTCATTAAAGAGCAGTTCACGCTGCTCTTTTTCAGCCTGTTCTTGCACTTCTTGACGCAACTTGGTACAAACGCAGGAAATTGTATAATAGTGAATCTGTATGGCTTTATTACTTGAATACCTTCCGCTCATTCTATTTTTTGTCATTTACAAAACTGTCGATATTTTTTGGGCTACAGGCGTACTTATCGTTGCTGCGCTGGTGCAGTTGGTTTATTACAAAGTTTCTCAAGGTAAAATCGAAAAGCGTCATTGGATCTTTGCTGGTGTCGCACTGGTTTTAGGTGGCATGACCTTAGTATTCCATGACGAGCAGTTTATTCAATGGAAAGCGACCATCATATATGCCCTACTCGGTTCAGCTCTGGTCATCAGCCAATTGCTGTTTAAAACTAACTTAGTGCAAAAAGCCCTAATGGGGATTTTATCTTCAGTACAAGAAGAACAAAAGGTCACCATAGACATACCTAGTTCGGTATTCAATCAATTGCTGATCTTCTGGGCAATATTGCTTTATGGCATCGCAGCCTTGAACTTATACGTTGCATATCACTATTCTTTAGATGTGTGGGTGAACTTCAAAGTATTCGGACTGATGGGTATTACGTTTGTTGCTATTTTGCTGACAATGTTCAAAATTTATAAGTACTTACCCGAAGAAAAGTAGCTGTCACATAATTGTCGTCTTGTCTCGGTAAGCTCACACCAACTAAGCTTATGAGACGAGGCGAGTTTGAACGCAAACCAATATCGCTGGTGCGAATTACTGATTGTTTTCTTTGGTCTTCCCTTACTCGCCTACCAATTTCGCAATAACCTCAGTAACTGGTTGCTGCCTGCACTCATAGTGTTAATGGCTATCTGTGCTTTCTTGCTCCTGACCGACCCGCATTTTAAGCGCTTTCGACTGACCACTTTAGGTACTTTCTCAGTCGTCAAACACCGTTTGTTTACTTCCTTTTTAATCGGTGCACTGTTTTCTGGCATGCTGTATGGGCTTATCAACCAAGACAACTGGTTTAGTCTACCAAGGCAATCTCCCGTTGATTGGCTAAGGTTATTGATTGTCTATCCGCTTCTTTCCGTACTGCCACAGGAACTTATCTTCCGTAGTTATTTTTTCCATCGTTACAAACGAATTATCCCAGCCAAAAGCCATCGTATCGTATTAAGTGCGCTGGTGTTTGCCCTCGCGCATTGTGTGTACGATAACTTAGTTGCCATTGGCTTGTCGTTTTTAGGTGGGTTACTGTTTGCGTATACCTACGCCAATAGCCGCAGTTTATTTGTCTGTGTGTTGGAACACAGTCTGTGGGGGCTGTGGATCTTTACGCTTGGCTTAGGGACTTACTTAGACTCTGGGGCAAAATGGTAGTAGTGCAGCAGATGCTTCACTACTACCCAAGAGTTAGAAGCCAAACAGGCTAGTGGCAAAAAACTTAGTTGCTATGGTATTGATTAGAATGGCCAATAAAATCACAGGAATAAAAGTCGAGAGCGAGAAGTTGACATATTTTTCCATAAAGCTGCCGCTGTAGCTGTCACAGCCTTGCGATAACTCTTCCGACAGTTTGGCCTTTTTCCAACGATACATAGTGAACAAACACACCATCAAACCATTGAGCGGTAAAATGGTATCGTAGAAAATATCATACACCACATCAAACATGCTCTTATCTGCACCACCATAGCTGGTGAACTTAGTTAACCACTCCACCATACCAAATGACATGGTACACATCACAGTTAAAATACCGATAGAACCTGCCAGTACTAGTAGTGCTTTTTGACGGCTCAATTTTGCTTCTTCAATTAAAGTTGCAGTCGGCACTTCCACAATGGAGACTAACGAGGTAATGGCCGCAAAGAACACTAACAGGAAAAATACAGCCGCAACGGCAGAAGCGCCAACATAGCCAATATCAGCTTGAAGTGCGAGCAACAGCTTTGGCAAATACACGAAAATCATCGATACAGACGAGTCAGAAAGCTCGTCAGGATTGGTATTTGGGTTAAAGCTAAATATCGCCGGTAACACCATTAGACCAGCAATAAATGCCACCATAGAATCGGTCACCGCGACCATTTTTGCGCCACTGACGATGTCATCTTTCTTGGAAATATAAGACGCGTAGGTAATCAAAATACCCATACCCAAAGACAATGAGAAAAACGCTTGAGACAGCGCACCATTCAGCACACTGGCGTTCAGTTTTGAGATATCTGGTACCACATAGAAACGCACCCCAGCCCAAGCATTGTCGAGCGTTAGTACATAAATAACCAGTCCAATCAAAAGAATAAAAAGCGCAGGCATTAATATTTTCGAGGCTTTTTCGATACCCTGCTTGACGCCGCCAACCAGAATGAAATTAACGATCAGCGCAACTCCAACCATATACCAAAACACACTGTATTGGTTGATGAATTCACCAAAGTGACTCGGGCTTGCCAATTTATCTAAGTTGCCAAACACCGTCTGTGCTAAATAACCAAAAATCCACACTGTGATCACCATGTAGAATACGGCAATCATAAACGGCGTGATCACCGCAAGTAAGCCAGCAAACGACCATTTGCGATCTTTATCAGATAATTTCCGGTAAGCGCCATAGGGGTCTTTTTGTGCCTTACGGCCCATCGCCATTTCCGCAATCATCACAGGTAAACAGATAAATGCCACAAACAAGGCATAAACAAGAAGAAACGCACCACCACCATTTTTAGTTGCTGATACGGGAAAGCCAACTAGGTTACCAATCCCCACCGCTGAACCTGCCGCGGCGAGAATGAAACCCAAGCGAGAGCTAAAGTGCTCACGATTGCTACTCATTAGACTACCTTATTATTATTGTTCCAATATCCGGCCGACTCTACCAGTCTTGTAGTGCCTGTTTCAAGTGTTATCGGGGAATCGCTGCAGGAAAACTGGCGTATTTCGTTTACATTTACTTACTGTGCAGACTAATATAACGGGGTTTAAACCTGATTAACCCCAAGGAAAATCCATGCTGTATATGATTTATTCTGTTGACGTAGAAAACTCATTGGAAAAACGTTTGGCGACCCGCCCGGCGCACCTCGCCCGTTTGCAACAACTCAAAGAACAAGAGCGCCTGTTTGCGGCTGGCCCGCTTCCGGCTATTGATAGCGAAGATCCAGGTGCAGCAGGATTTACTGGTTCATTAGTCATCGCAGAGTTTCCGTCGTTGCAAGCCGCACAAGAATGGGCCAATGACGACCCTTACCTTGCTGCTGGGGTCTATCAGCAAAGTATCGTGAAGCCTTACAAACGAGTATTGCCTTGATTCAGGCAAAGTTCAGAGCATGGACTCTAAGCTGTAGCAAAAGTGACATTATACCAGTGGTGAAAAGCGCTGCAGTATCGCCCTTTTCGCTCCACCTAACTGAATTTTGGTGAGGTACAAAGTGAAATATTTACTTATGCTGGCAGTCGCGGCGAGTTTATTCATCACATCTCCTATGGCATTGGGCTTCACTGATGACGCGATTACCAAAAAACAGGCTGTTGAATTGGCCTTAAAAGAATATAAAGGTAGAACGCTCAAGATTTCCGACCACAACGATTACTATGTCGTACGCATTTTGCAGGATGATGGTCGTGTTATTGACGTTCAAGTAGATAAAAAAACGGGTGAAGTAAGAAAGGATTAGCCAATGCGCATTTTAGTAATTGAAGACGATTTACACTTAGCTGATAACTTACGCAATGCACTAGAAAAAGAACGCTATAGTGTTGACGTATGTCATGATGGTGAGTCAGGCTTATTCCATATTAAAGAATACCCGCTCGATATGGCCGTAATTGACTTAGGTTTGCCAAAGTTAGATGGTATCCAACTGATTAAACAAGCTAGAGCGGCGGAAGTAAACATTCCGATTCTGATCCTCACTGCCCGTGACCGCTGGCAGGACAAAGTGGAAGGTTTAGATGCCGGAGCTGATGATTATTTAACTAAGCCATTTCATGTCGAAGAATTGATAGCACGCTGTAACGCCTTGATCCGTCGTAGTGCTGGACAATCAAACCCAGAAATTGCCATCGGCCCAATTCGCTTAAACACCCGCTCACAACAAGTGTGGGTCAATGATGCTGAAATGAGCCTAACGGCTTATGAATACAAAGTGCTTGAGTACTTGATGGTCAACCCACAAAAAGTGATTTCTAAAGCGGAACTCACAGAACATATTTACGACCAAGATTTCGACTTAGATTCAAACGTAATTGAAGTGTTTGTCTTGCGCTTGCGCAAAAAGCTCGACCCTAGTGGTGAGCTAAACCCTGTAGAGACGTTACGTGGCCGAGGTTACAGGCTGAAAACACAGTGGTAACTAGTGCTAAAATTTCGCTCAAAATAAGACAAGGATTTATCCTTGTCTTTGTGCTTGTGGTGGCCTTACCAACCTTGTTCTTTTCGATGGGCAAGGCTTACTACGCATCTTTGGTTGAAGCGACCCATAACACCTTAGAAGCCCATCTTTACTCGCTTATCTCTGAAGTCGAGTTTTTAGATGATGGTATTGGCATGCCCCGCAGTATCTTAGCACCTGAGCTAAATCGCATTAACTCAGACACTTACGCCTTTATTTATCAAGGCGAGCAATTGGTTTGGTACTCAGAATCTGCAGTGAATATTACCATCTCGCCAGAATTTTCCGACCTCCAAGCTGGAGCTTCAGATTTTCGCCGCGTTGACTATCAAGGTATCGCCTATTGGCAATTAAGTCTGACAGTAATTTTAGGTAATGCCGAACATTCCCAGCAAGCCAACTTTATTCTCCTCAAGCAAAATTCCGCGCTGCTGGAGTTAATGGGTCGTTTTCGTGATTCGTTGGTCACTTGGATGTTGATCATGGGCGTGGTTATCGCTGCATTGATGGCGATAGGCTTTATCTGGAGCGCACGTCCATTGCAGCGTCTTGACCGTGAAATTAAAGCGGTTGAGGCTGGTAAGCGTGAACGTATCACAGGGCTTTACCCAATAGAATTACAGACTATTAAGTTAGATTTAAATTTGCTGCTCGAATCGCAACAAAGGCAAAAAGAGCGTTATCGTGCTTCATTAAGCGACTTGGCGCATGCACTCAAAACACCGCTCGCGGTACTAAAGTCAAGCCCGCTTGCCAGAGATGCAGACGCACAAGAGCAACTTGATCGTATCAATGCGATGATAGAGCATCAGTTAAAGCGTGCGGCGACCGGCGCTTCAGATACGTGGAAGAAACAAACCTTAGTTGCACCTGTGATTGAATCTATCCTCAATGCAATGCGTAAGGTGTATCACGATAAACAAATTGAATTTAATGTCGATTGCCATGAAAGGCTGGCGTTTTTAGGTGATAAAACCGACTTAATGGAGATCCTCGGCAATTTAATCGACAATGCCTGTAAAGCTTGTAACAAACGAGTCGATATTCAAGGGCATAGATTAAAGAATAAAGATATTTATGTTAGCGTCAGCGATGATGGCCCAGGTGTGCCGCTAGAAAAACGCGACGACCTACTCGCCCGTGGTAAACGCCTTGATACTTATGAGGCGGGTCATGGCGTAGGAATGGCGATTGTTGCTGATCTGGTCAGTGCGTATCACGGTGAGCTTATTATTGGTGAGTCCGAGCTTGGCGGTGCACAATTTACGGTAGAATTTAAACAAGATGAAAATCAATAAGTTTTTAATGCCTTTGGTCCTTTTTGGGAGTAGTTGTTATGCCGTCGAAGGGTTGCGCGATTGTGCTCCCTTAGCCAGTGAACAGCCAGAAAAAGCGAAAAAATACATTCAATGCCTAGATCAAAATATTGAAAAGCTAAAGCAAGAAGAGCAGATCTGGTACCAGAAGCTCACCCTCGACATTCAAAAAATCGAAGAGGAAACGGGCAATACCCAGTTACTACCGATTATTCGCCGCAGCGCCATTAAACAAAAAGAGTACCTTGAAGACAGCTGCCGTTGGCGGTTCTTGCACCAAATGCCAAATCCAACCAAAGCAGCTATTGCTTACAAGCAATGTGAAATTAGCTTATTACAGTCTTATCTCGACGCGTTGCAGATGCCCTATTGAGCATCTGCCGCTTCATCTGTATTACCGAGCATGACCGCCAGCCAGCGCCCGCGCTCGGTGTTTTCCAGCGCAATTTTAACTATCATGGTCAGAGGAACAGACAACAACATTCCTACTGTACCAAGTAACCATCCCCAGAAAATCAATGACAAAAACACCACCAAAGTCGACAAGCCTAAGCCTTTGCCCATATACCTAGGTTCAATGATGTTACCCATCACAGTATTGACCACCACATAGCCAATTGCGACCACCCCAGCCTGCCACGCCCCTAAAGTTACCAATGCCAGTAATACCGCAGGAATAGCGGCAATAATAGATCCAATATTGGGAATGTAATTGAGCAAAAACGCCACGAGTCCCCAAAGAACAAAGTAGTCTAGTCCTAGCGCCCATAAGAACAAACTCACAGCAACGCCTGTTGCTAATGAAACCAAGGTCTTAATTGCCAAATAACTGTTAATTGAATTTAAAAAGCGGTCAATGGCCTGCATTTTCATTTCTGGATCATCTAACGCCAAATGGACTTTCTTATGTAGCATAGGTGCTTCAAACAACATAAACACCACGGTCAGTAAAATTAGGAAAATGTTTGCCATTACGCCACCAAATCCGGCTAGCATAATGGTCGCAACATCAAACAACTGACTGGGATCAAAGAGTTTTAACAATTGTTGTTTGTCGATTGGTACGCCATATTGCGCTGCCCAATTGACTAGCCACACAAACTTGTCTTGTAATTGGGCTTTATATTCAGGTAATTGCTTGGAAAAGTCGTTGACCGACTGCCCCACTAAACCCGCAATACTGAAAGTCACACCAACCACCATCATAATAATGAGCACAATTGCTAAGCCTTTAGGAATACGGAACTTTCCTAACGCATGCAGTAGAGGGCTGCAAATAATGGCAATAAATGCAGCCAATATAAATGGAGTTACAATTTCAGAAGCCAGTTTAATACCAGCAAAAATGATCACCAAACACGCCATTACTAGCAATGAACGATGTGCACCAGAAAATTGCGTCATTGTTTTTCCTTACAACTGAATTAATCCAAAGTCTAAAGTAATTGCGTATAAACTAAAATGGATACGTCACTATCATTTCACGGTGAGGCAAAAAATGAAAATTTTAATTACAGGTGCCACTGGACTCATTGGTCGTGCTTTGTGCCATGTTCTTCAAGATCACAATTTAGTTGCGCTTAGTCGCGATGCGAAGAAAGCGCGCAGCTGCTTGCCAGCCAATACCACAGTGATCTCTTCATTAGAAAGCGTGGATTTCAATACCCTTGACGCCATTATTAATCTCGCTGGTGAACCAATTGCAGAGCGTCGCTGGACTCAGAGCCAAAAACAGCGCATTTACTCAAGCCGAGTCACCTTAACTCGTACTATCAGCTTGAAGATTAAAGCTGCGACACGTAAACCTGAAGTGATGATCTCAGGCAGCGCAATTGGCTACTATGGTAGACAACCCAGTAACCTTCTGATTGATGAGTCATTCGGAGATTTTCATGACGAATTTTCTCATCAACTTTGCCGTGATTGGGAAAACGCTACCCATACAATTGATCCCAGCACTAGAGTTTGTATTTTGCGCACTGGCATTGTGCTTAGCAAGCAAGGTGGGGCAATGGCCAAACTCAAACCCCAATTTCAGTTTGGCCTTGGGGGTAAAATCTCGGATGGCGAACACATAATGTCATGGATCCATATCGACGATATGGTCAACGCCATCGTGTTTTTACTCACTAACGAAAATTGTAGTGGCGTCTACAATCTCACTGCGCCAAATCCGGTAAACAACCTCGCTTTTAGTCAAACCCTCGCCGCTACACTGGCAAGGCCTTGCTGGTTTACCACTCCCGCTTGGCTACTGAAGCTGCTGTTTGGTGAAATGGCAGACTTGCTTATCTTTGGTCAGGCTGTTATTCCGCTGCGATTACAACAAGCTGGATTCCAGTTTAGATACCCGACCTTAGACACGGCATTGGCGCAACTGTATGGTGCTTAGGACAGCTCACTTTCCAATAAAATTAACGCTTGTTGCTCTTTATCATGTAATTTGCCATCCGCACCGACCACTTGCTCTGCAAGTTTAACAGCCAGTTCACGCATTGGCGCATCCACTATGTGCTTCATACGGTGTTGAATAAAGGACTCAACTTCACCTGATTGCACGGCAAGAATACATTTACCTTTCATATCGGTAATGTAATCATTTAAAGAAATCACTGAATGCCAATCTAGCGATTCAGCAAAACGTCTAACTACCCGCTCCTCTTTAATCGTGATCATGCCATCAACAGCCATAAAGAGTAAGGCAATGTCGAGCAGTGACTCTTTTTGCAACTGCTCAATGCTGATCCCCATATCAAAGTGATTTAGTAGCTGTTCAAATTTCATTTTTTATTTCCTTTATGCTTTGATGATAACGTTTCTCGCACAACTTAAGCGACATTTTCGCCACAGAGCAAACTGTTAATGTTTGGTTATAGCAGCTTTTTTGCTGAGCAAAAATAAACCAAGTGGATGATATTTTTTCATCTTGCCTAATCCCAATTTTTAGACTTTATCTTCAGAACTGGCGCCAAATCCGCTAACAGCTAGACTTAATTAGGGATTATTTTTCGAGGTCATCATGCGATTCGTCATCAGTATTAGTTTGTGTATGAGTTTTAGCTTGGCGCAAGCACTCAGTAACCCTGTAACTATTACTGTCGAAAAAGACATTTATGAATATGCGCAAGCAATACTCGCAGATAAAACGCCCAGTACTATCGAACATTTTACCCAAGCGCATTGTCAGCGTGATGTGGTCGATTTTATCTTAGTACAACGGGCATTAAGTTTAGGTGGCAGCCAACTGACCTTTGAGTATGAACTTGGTAACTTTGATGCGCGCAATATAAAATTGCTAACTGATGGGCATTTATTGATAAGTTTTGACACCATATGGCTTGAAGAAGCAAAACAATATGACCATGCTGTGTATATTTCCGACCCGATTATTCGCCAAGGTGAATATTTTTCTGGGGTATTTACAGCGCCTCACCTCAGTCAAGCTATAGCAGCCAAGATAAAATATGACCTGAGTGAGGTTTCCGTCGTGTCTAGCAGCGCGTGGTATGCGGACTGGAAGACCTTAACCGCGCTCAACCCAAAACAGTTAATCGACGAATCAGATTGGATTGCCATGGCCAAAATGGTGAGTCGAGGTTGGGTTGATGTCATGTTGGTATCTTTTACCAATCAGCAGCCATTTCAATATCAAGGTACTGGCTACCATATTGTGGCTATTTCTGACTTAAAAGTCGCGCTAGCAGACAGCCGCCATTTTATAGTGTCAAAAATACATCCACTAGGCCCTGAAACATTTGCAGCATTGCAGCGAGGGTTGCAACAATTGAGAGAGTCTGGTTTTATTGAAAATGCATATCGAGAATGCGGTTTTTTTAATAGCAGCATTGCAAACTGGCGAACTTTAGCAGTTAAATAGCAAAACATTATTACCTCCATAATTCCTCCATTTTATTGCCTTATCTTCAAAAAAGTCGAGAACTACGAAGAAAGGACGATTAAGAATGAGAGAGCTAAAGTTACAAATCAACACGGCGTTTTACCTGTTTTTATTCCTAAGCGCAGCGCTTGTATGGGGATTGGGCCTAGTCTTTAATACCATGCATATTGATTTTGCCTATAGCATTCAAATGGTGATTTCCGTGCTAATTGTATGCTTTTGTATCTTTAACTTGAGCTTGTCAATTGCTGGACAATGCAAAGCGGTATTTTGTAAACAAGGCCTGTATTACGTCAATATTTTTGGCCGTCGCCGTTACATAGTTGCAGAGCAAATTGTGTCTTTGCAGGTGCGCAGTATTTGTGGCATTAAAGTCACCCGTATCAAAATGACCGAAAGCACGTTAATCCTATTCGCATTTAAACCAAATCACAGTCAACAAGAACAACTACGCGAGTTTGGTTATCCCATTTAACCCAAGCAAATTGCACTCCATCGTTATTCTCGCAACATCACTTGCTAAGAGGTCTGTTCCCTCTTAGCATGGTGAGCACCTGAAGTTATTACTTTTTCGAACTATGACATCAAGCTATCCAATCGGCATTGCAGGACAACCGTGGACCACAGAGCACAAAACACAGTGGCACAAAGCACAAATTTTGCACCGCAGCTACCAACAACAAGTCGTTGAACCACTTTTGGCACTCAGTGAGCAGTTTTGCATTGAGCAATATGGCGAGCTCAGTTACCAGCAGAACTATCCTCTTTATGTTGCCTTCAGTAAAAACTGGCACAGCGATAAGCCTGCGATTTTAGTCACAGGTGGTGTACACGGCTACGAGACTAGCGGAATTCATGGTGCTTTAGCATTTTTACAGCACCACGCGAGTCGTTACGAAGACAACTTTAATATTGTGGTATTTCCATGCCTAAGCCCGTGGGGCTATGAAACGATTAATCGTTGGAACCCCGCCGCGCTTGATCCCAATCGTTCGTTTTACCCGCAAAGCCCAGCACCTGAAGCAGCACAGTTTTTACAAACCTTGGCAAATAAACAGTGGCAGTTCGTGATGCACATTGATTTGCATGAAACCACCGACACTGATAACTCAGAGTTTCGCCCAGCCTTAGCAGCACGCGATGGCAAAGAGAATCATAACTGGAATATTCCTGACGGCTTCTATTTGGTGGGCCACAGTGAAAAACCTCAACCACAATTCCAACACGCGATTATCGCTGCGGTTGCTAAAGTGACACATATTGCCCCAGCGGATGAAAACCATTGCTTGATTGGTGTACCTTTAGAACAATTTGGTGTGATCAACTATGATGCTGGAAAACTCGGTTTGTGTATGGGCGCAACTAACGCGCCGTACGTCACAACAACTGAAGTTTACCCAGATAGCGCAACTGCAACGCCAGAAAACTGTATTGCAGGCCAAGTAGCGGCGATTTGTGGCGGCTTAGATTATCTACTGACTTTGCAGCAATAAAAATTAAACAATCATAGATGCGGCGCAATGCGCCGCATCTTATTAAGCTTTGAGTTCATCGTGATTGTGCACGATACTAAAAATCGCTTGAAATGAACGCGCCTTTTCCAAAATATGCATTGGCATATGTAACGCTCTGGCTATATCACTAGCGGAGATCATCCCTCTTAGCAAACCATTTTGATCTACCAATAAAACATGCTGATGACCTAAATCCTTGAGGGTTTCAACAATATCACCAATTTTTGCCCCCTCGACCATTTTGTAAGGCATTGCATGTAGCTCGCGTCTTGAGGTCATTACATCTTCAACGGTAAGATCATTGCGGGTGAGGTTTTTCTTTTGGGCGATAGATAGCACCATGCGCCCAGTCAGATCTTTGGCCGTGACAATACCAAGAAAAGTATCATCATGGTCGACCACTAATTTTGAGCGCACGTGCCCGTTCACCATCATAAACAGCGCATGGTCGATATCGACATCTTTAGCGATGACCTGAGGAAGGCGCCGTGTAAAATCAGTTACTACTTTTAACGCGGAACTAGATAATGTGAGCGGTTCGGAGTCGTAGTTATTACAAAACTTAAATACGTCTTCAAGCATCACGGTTTTAAGTGCACGATATTCACCCATAACAAAACCCCTTAGCTACAGAGCAGAAGCGCAGTTAGACTGCGAAGAAGAGAAAAATGCGGGGCATTTGCTGACGTCCCATTTTAACTATGGAACATCACTTTGTACTGTGCAAGTCGTTGATTCAATTTTAGAGCTGTAAGATGATGTAATCGAAATTTTTAGTGAATTACATTAACATAGTTGGCATAAATGCCAGATCTTGACCCGCTAGCAAGCGGTGGTTTAATTGCGGATAATCAGCACGTAAGATTTGGATAGTGCAGTATCTAATTGACATGGAAGTTCATTTCGTTGTTCGCACACGACAATGAGGAAAGCAAATGGCCTATTTAATAGACGAACAAAAACTCGAAAAAATTTACTTAAAAAGCTACCACACCATAGGTCGGCAAAAAATGAGTGTCGACACGGTATTGGAGGCACCGACTGTCTCTCGTCATCACGCCGTGATAGAGCTCAATGACCACAAGTGGCAGATCCGCGATCTTAGCACCAATGGCGTATGGCTAAACGACCGTAAACTGGATAAAAACTTGCCATACGAGCTGTCGATAAACGATAAAATTGATTTTGCAGCTCCTGGCGAAAACTCCTTTGTCGTAGCCAATCTAGATGAGCATAGTCGCTTTTTGATCTCGCAAGGGCTAAAGAAGCAGGTCATCAATGTCAGCGACCAATTGCTATTGCCAGATGAAAATAACCCAGAATACATTTTGTTTTTTGATAAAATCATGAACTACTGGTTTATCGAAAACCTCACCAACAGCGACCGCCAAGCCTTATTTGACGGTGCTTTGATCAGTTTGTTTGGTGAGCAATGGTTGTTTTACGCTTCAAATGCCAGCAAACCGACCGAAGAGATGTTGCAACCAGAACAAGTAGCACCTTGTACGCTGCAATTTAGTGTCAGTCAGGACGAAGAAAATACCCAACTTATCGTTACCTTAGACGCCAAAGAGTACGATTTAGGCACGCGTAGCCATCATTATTTACTACTACTGTTAGCCCGCATCCGCATTGAAGACAAACATAATGGCTTGGAGCTAAACCAACAAGGTTGGCAATACCGTGAAGATTTAGCAAAATCGCTTGGTATTCAAATGAATCATATGAATATTATGCTACACCGTGCACGTAAACAGCTGGCCGACTTAACTGAGCAAGGCGCACCGGATCTGAGTTTTTTATTGGAAAGCTACTTTGGTAAAATTCGTCTTAATTGTCAGAATTTGACCATAATGAAAGGCTCAAATTTAGAAACTCGCATGACTTTTTAACCTCTAAGTGCCAGCGGCGTCTCTACCCTGGCACTTATTTCCTAGCGCTAATCTAGCCAATCTCAGTTACGATAGTCACCTGCTTCCAGAATGATCTGGGCTTCCAATTGTTTAAAAAATCCCAACAAAAACAATAGTTCAACTAACACAAATAATGGTCCTATCACTAAGCCTATCAAGTCATCAACAAAAGCGGGCTTTTTGCCCTCAAAATGGTGGCCAATAAACTGTAGCACCCAACCAAATGCAAATAATAAGGCGCCAAACCACAGTTGATTGAGTGGCAAAAGAGGCAATAATGTGCTTATCAGCCAACCACTTACTGCATACATTAGCAGCAATATCATCAACATTAACACGCCCAGCACTAAGCTCAGGCGCAAATAGTAAGCGCTCGTAATACAAATGGCGATAAGAGCGGGAGTAAAGCTCCACTCATTGAGCGTAATAGTCGGATTGCAGAGCAATAAGACAACGGCTTGTAAAATAAGCGGAATACCAAAAAAATGGGTGAGAATATTACGTCTGTCGCGATGATAGCGCGCGTATTGAACCAGTTGTTGCTCGAGTGATTTCATTTTTTGTTATTTTAGTGAGTAAATACTCTACTCTTTTAATCACTTTATTTTATTGCTGTCAATAACCTCACACTGAAACAGCTCATTATTTCACCTAGCGAAACCTTGTTATAACATAATGATTGCTCTGTTTTGTCTGATTATCACTCACACTCACCGCATTCACTCTTGCAATCGTGTTCTTAACGTTTAGGGTTAAAAGAAAAAGGAAAACCTGATGAAACGTACCTTACTCTGTACCGCGCTCTTCACAGCACTAACTGCGACCACCAACGTTAACGCACAAACTGATATCAAAATAGACGCTAAGCTCAACCAACAAGTCATAGATTGGCGCCGTCATTTTCACCAATATCCAGAGCTCAGTAACCGCGAATATAAAACCAGCGCCTACATAGTTGAACAACTCTCCACTCTTGGTTTAGAAGTGAGTTCAGGGCATGCCCACACTGGCGTAGTGGCAATATTGAAAGGCGCTAAACCCGGCCCGCTGGTTGCACTGCGCGCTGACATGGATGCGCTACCAGTGACTGAACAAGTCGATGTGCCTTTTGCGTCAAAACAAGTCACCGATTACAACGGTCAACAAGTTGGTGTTATGCACGCCTGTGGTCACGACACGCACATGGCGATTTTACTCGGTGTGGCTCACCAGCTGAGTGCGATGCGTGCTGAGTTAACAGGCGATGTGATGTTTGTCTTTCAGCCTGCTGAAGAGGGCGCACCTGAAGGCGAAGAAGGTGGCGCGGCACTGATGCTAAAAGAAGGTCTGTTTAAAAAGCATAAACCTGAAGCCATTTTCGGTTTGCATGTGTCTAATAGTTTGCACAGCGGCAAAATTGGTTACCGTAGTGGCTCTTTGATGGCCAGTGCTGATTCATTTGAAATTACCTTACACGGTAAACAAACTCATGGTTCAAGACCTTGGAACGGCGTTGACCCTATAGTTGCCGCAGCGCAAGTGATCATGGCAACTCAAACCATTGCCTCTCGTCAGGTCGATGTCACTAAAGCCCCTTCCGTCATTTCTTTCGGTGCGGTGAATGGTGGGGTACGCTCTAACATTATTCCCGATGAAGTGAAACTGATTGGTACCATTCGCAGCTTCGACCAAGCCATGCGTGCCGACATCAAAGAGCGTTTGGCATTTACTGCAACCACTGTAGCAAGTGCTCAAGGTGCACAAGCCGATGTGACTATTCACCACGGTTATCCCGTCACCGTCAATGACCCTGCTTTAACTGCACAAATGCTGCCAACCCTGCAACGCGTAGCTGGGCGCGATAACGTCATTGAAGTGCCTCTAGTAACGGGTGCTGAGGATTTCTCTTACTATGCATTAGAAACCCCAGGGCTGTTTTTCTTCCTTGGTGCGACGCCACCTAACACCGCAATTGCAGATTCGGCCAGCAATCACTCGCCGCGTTTTTATGTTGATGAAAGTACTTTAGCAGTAGGCGTTAATGCACTTGCACAATTGACTTTTGATTACTTACAACAAAAACAATAACCGTTATGCCAGTCAGGAAGGAATATACTGACTGGCAATTTCGTTGTGCACCTGCCGATGTAGAAATTAGACCTTCAGCCTTAAGGCGAGCCCTGAGCTGCGTGCGACCGATTTGCGCATTGCCAGTTTTAACACCTCTGGCTGTGCCACCAGCTCTAAACGCTGTTTAGCTCGCGTGATGCCAGTGTAAAGTAACTGACGATTAATCCCTATTTGCGCCCGCTGTAGCGGTGGTAATAAGATTGCGGTATGCGCAAATTCTGAACCTTGCGATTTATGTATGGTCATCACATACGCAACATCGTATTTTGGCAATCGCGCGGGATAAATCGACCGCGGCGTTTCTCCTTCATCCATAAATACCGCTTTGAGCTGACCTTGCTCATCGGGCAGTAAAATGCCTATGTCACCGTTAAACAATTTAAGTTGATAATCATTTTGGCTTATCATCACAGGCATTCCTGCGTAGATATGACTTGTTAAGCGAATTAAGCCGCGCTGCATCAACGCCAGTTCGATTTTACGGTTGAGCTCTTCAAGCCCGTAAGGCCCTTCTCGCACTGCGACTAATAAACGAAAATGCGCAAATAGCGCGTGAACCTGCGCCGCACTTGCGCCTTGCTGAATTGCCAGTAAATAATGGCTGTACGCATCAACTGCACGTTCAATTAAAGCTTGATACTGAGTTTGGTCTAACCCGTACCAATTGAGATCAGCAAAGTTTTGCTGCCACACCCAGTCAAAATGATTGAGATCGTTACGATTCACTGCCAGTGCCAGTTGACCTATACCACTGTTACTGGCAAAACGATGGCTCTTTTGTAAAAACGCCAAGCAATCACCGATAACTAAAGGACTAGGCGTTTTTGCCGCTGGTAAGTTCACATCACACCAGCGTTTGAGCTGCTCGCGCAGTGCTTCGCTATAACTTGGCACTTCACCAAGTCGTAGTGTTTCGCATAAATCGCTCAACACATTACCAGTATCCACTGAGGCAAGCTGATCTTTATCACCCAGTAAAATTAACCGTGCGTTTTCCGGTAGCGCATTCACTAGCTTAGCCATCAGCGCTAAATCCACCATAGATGCTTCGTCGACTATCAATACATCTAAGTGCAGCGGGTTGCCCTGATCATGCCGAAACTTATTACTGTGTGGGATCACCCCAAGCAAACGATGTAACGTCTGTGCTTGCTCAGGGATAAGGGCGGCTAACTCAGGTGCTAAGCCAAGTTTCACTTTCGCCCCTTTAATAGACTCGGTTAAGCGAGCGGCCGCCTTGCCGGTAGGCGCCACCAGCTTAATCGCCAGTGGCGCTGCCAAATAAAGTGATTGCAAAATTGCCAGCAGTTTAGTGACTGTAGTGGTTTTACCTGTGCCGGGCCCGCCAGTAATAACACTGAGGCGACGACTGGCGGCGATGGCGCAAGCAATTTTTTGCCAGTCGATTTCATTGTTTGTGGCGGGGAAATAACTATCAAGGAGTGCACTTAAGCGCACTTCATCCAATAACATCGGCTGTCGTGCCAAAGCGCTAAATCTTTGCGCCAACAACGCCTCATAAGCGGCAAGGCGTGCTAGATACAAATAGTGGGCAAAACATTGCAGTGGCTTGCCCTCCCCAACTGCAGGGTGGTGCAGCAACTTATCACAAGCCTGTTCGCGGCTAATAAATGGGCTCAGAGGCTGGCTTTCATCTATGACGCTAAGCTGGAATGGGTTTTCCCACATTAGGCTGTTCAGGTCCAAACAGGTATGTTGCTGCTGCTCCGCACGTAGCAGCAATAACACCAAATAAAATACGTCGTCGGTGTCATTACAAAGTAACTTAGCCAGTTGCACATCACTATAGCGGATCTTTTCTTCCGCCAATAGACGCTTAATAAAACCACTGTGATCAAAGTCTGGGGCGTTAAAATCAAATCCTAACTGGCTCATAACGCCTCCGCTTGGGGGTCTAAAAAGAGCGCATCAAAAGCGTCTAATTGTGCCAAGGTTAAGTTTGTCTCATACACCCCCATACCATCAGGTAAAGCACGTAAAAACAAGTAAAAGACCCCGCCTAAGTGGGTCGCCGGTTGATAATCTCTCAGCCGATTTCGCAGTAAGCGATGCAGTGCAACCGTGTAAAGTATGTACTGCAAGTGGTAGTGATGTGCTTGCATGGCCACTTCAAGATTTTCGCGCTCGTAATCACTCGGCTTATCACCGAGGTAATTCGACTTGTAATCAAGCACATAATAACGGCCTTGCCATTCAAATAGCAGATCAATAAAGCCTTTGAGTAAGCCTTGTACTTGCTCAAATTGCAAATGACATGGCTGCCCTGTCACTTCGGTGAGGAGTTTATTTAACTTGGTCGCTTGCAGTGGCAATAGCGGCAAATGAAACTCCATTTCAACCAAACATTGTGCAGGCTTTAGCGCCGCCAACCTCAGCTCTGGCAATGCAGCACTCAGCGGTGCATGTAAACAAGCGTGGAGCCAATCTTGGGCAGGTTGCTGCCAAATTGAGTCAAGCTGGTATTTTTCCAAACTCTGCGTGACAGCCTCTGGGAGACTGAGTTTATTTTGACTTAAAGGTGCATCAGGGGCGCAAAAATCAATAAGTTCGAAAATTTCATGTAAACAACTGCCCGCCTTTGCCCCTTTTGGAAAGGTATAGCTATTGAGCTGCGTGTTGGCCGCGGTCATAGGTAAATCAAGCAAGTGGTTTTCATCGACCGCACCAGCTGGTCGTTCATCATGCCCGGCATGATAAGTTAACTGGCTAAAACTGGTCGCCCGCCAATGCCGCTCGATATAAGCAGTCACAGGTCGTACACTGGTTGGCATTATTTCTACGCTTTTGCCTTGATAGGTATGTTGAGCGGCTTGGTCGAGTAACTCAAAACCGAATTGCTCGCTTGCGCACAGCGCTGCAAGGGCGGCATGCCAATCCTCTTTCGCGGCAAATTCTTGGTTACCAAAGAGCACATAGCCTATCGCTGTTTGCGTCAAGCCAAGACGGTTTTTACTGCGCCCCTGTGGCAAATTAAACATGCCAAGCTCGCAGTAATAAACTGCACGAGTCAAAGCAACGTACAACAGGCGAATATCTTCAGCAAGGCGCTCTTGCTCTGCAGCCGCTCGACTCTCGTCTGTAGGATCTAAATCTAAGATAAGCTCGCCGCTGCGGTGATACAGCGTGTTGCTGGCTTCACGATATTGGCTGGCAAAAGGTAAATACACGATTGGATATTCCAACCCTTTTGAGGCGTGCATGGTAACCACTTTCACCAACTCAGCGTCGCTTTCTAAGCGTAATTGCGTGCCTTCACCATCGGGTTCACACACTTGACTGTGTAACCAACGCAGCACCCGCTCGGTGCCTTCAAGCTCTAATTGCTTATGTTGAATAAGTTCTGCCAAATGACGGTAATCGGTCAGCAAGCGCTCAACTTGCGCCCCTTGCTGTTGCCACAACTGCGCCAAACGGTTGTCCACCAACAACTGCTCGAGCATCGCCATTGCCCCTACTCGCTCCCAGCTACGGCGTAGGTCAGCAAATTGTTGTAAGTAAGCTTGCGCACGTAACTCATCGCTTTGCAGAGCAAAAAGCTCGTCATCTCGCAGTGCAAATAAAGGCCCGGCTAATACCCCGCGCAGCGCTGCTTCATCGTAAGGGCCGTGTAATACTTGTAAAAACCGCAGCACGGCAAGCGTGATAGGCTGATTAAAAACACTGTCGCGGGATAAATACACACTCGCCACCCCTACTTTTTGTAAGGCGAGTTTGATGGCTGAGGCTTCCTGGCGGTCACGTACTAAAACACAAATATCGCTGGCAGCAACCGCTCTGCCCGCCACGCTTGCTTGACCTTGCTGAGCGTCACTCAGCAGTTTGGCAATTTTACTTGCAAAAATTGCCGCCAGCTGTGGCAATGCCGCGTTTTTAGGGGTGGTTAATGCGTTATCCATCAATACAGTGAAATGCAGCGCAGCTGGCACATCACCGGCTATTTTAAGTACATCTCCTGCCGCCTTACCTTTAGCCGCAACAGTCACAAACGGAATATCACGGTTATAAATAAAGCTGTTGGTATGTTGATTGAAAATGCGGTTCACCGCATCAACCACGGCTGCCGTAGAGCGATAATTTGTCGCTAACGTATAGTGATGAGCCTCGGCTACAGCTTGTTTGGCTTGAATGTAGGTGAAAATATCCGCACCGCGAAAGCCATAAATTGCTTGCTTTGGGTCGCCTATCATAGTGAGATGGCCGCGCGCCTCCCCGGTTTTGCTGCCATAAATATGGCTAAAAATGCCATATTGCACGGGATCAGTATCCTGAAACTCATCTATCATCGCCGCGGGGTAACACTGCGCGATTTTCTCGCTCAACGCCCCTTGCGGCGATGCGCTTAACGCCGCTAGGAACTGCTCAAGCAAATCGTCAGGAGTTAAAATTGCGTATTGCTGTTTATGGGTTTGCAGCAGCGTTAGCACCTCTTGCTTAGCTTGCTGTAATAGCGCTAACGGAAGTTTTTTGGTGACACAATCATGCAGTGCCGCAAAACGGTCAAACTCCACCAGCAAAGCATGACTAAATGGTTGACCGTTCTTCTTATAAATACTCGGCTCAGCTAGTGCCGATGAAGACCAAGTAGCAAAGGAATGACCTGCACTGCCAAACTCAAAAAACCATTGCTCACTTTCACAATATTCCTGCAATGCCGCCAAATTGGCTTTACGTTTTGGCGCACTGTTGCCATTAATATCTGAGCTGCTTATGGCTGCGATAAAATCGCTGCTGAGTAATGCTTGTTTAAATTGCGCTGCTTCGTCGCGATAACGAGTGCGCGCGGCCAACACTGCGGTGAGCTCAACTTTAGGTTCAAGCTCAGCATTACGGTTATGCAACAAAGGCTGTAGCGCTTTTAACAGCTTTTCTGGGGTCGCAAACTGCGCCAACACCAACTCGGTATGCTCTAAATCCAAAGGATAAACAAAGCGCCGCCAATGATCTCGCACTGCGGTCAGTAACAACTGCTGCTGATCCAACACAAATGTTTGGTTAAATGCTAAGTTTGATTCGAAGGCATGTTGTTTCAGCATGCGCTGACAAAAACCATGGATAGTAAAAATGGCGGCTTCATCCATGCTTTTTGCTGCCGCATCAAGGTATAAAAACGCCTGCTGAGTGTCGCTCACTGTGCTGAGTACGGAATTAACTAAATCGTCCGAACAAGGCTCGCCAAGCAAGGCATCTCGTGCCAACACAATGCGTTTACGAACCCTGTCTTTGATCTCCTGGGTAGCCGCCTCAGTAAAAGTGACCACCAGAATTTGCTCTACGGCAAGCGCTGGGCTTGCATTATCTTGACCATATAAACCAAGCAAGTAACGTAAATACAAACCTGAAATGGTGTAGGTTTTCCCTGTTCCTGCGCTAGCCTCAATCAAAGCCTCGCCAACCAGTGGCATGGTTTTCGCGTCAAGTATCTGCATGGGGGATCTCCGTTGCGAGTCTAACCAGATCCGTTAAAAGCAGCTCACTTTGCGCCATAAACGGTTCAGAAAACTCGCTAAACTCTTTAAAACACAGCGCCACATAAGGGTCTTCACTATCACCTAGGCCAATGTATTGACCACCTTCAAATTTCAGCTGCGCCTTTTGTAAGTCTTGGGTTTTAGCATACTCATAGCTTGAATTTGCGAAAAATGGTTGCGGTGCGCTGAGCGCTTGGTGATAAAACGTCAACCAAGTTGATAAATAATGCTGACAGGTTGCCTTATCCAGTGCTGCAAATTCAAACCGCGAATCAAGCCCAATCACTAAAGTGGTGACTGGCTCTGCAACCACCCCAGCAAGGCAGTGGTAGATAAAACCACGGATCAAGTCTTTTGCTTTCACACTGGCGCTACGATAGAACACTTGATGACGACCATAAAGCTTATCTAGCCAGCCAACTAAAGTGGTGCCGCCAATTTGCAGCCGCACTTCAAGTGGCGCCTGCGGCTCAGCTATAAACGGTTTTATTATAGACGCCATTGCAGCCACTCTTTGCTGCATTGTTGCCAGTTGGATCACCCCAACTTGGGATTGCCCTAAACGCCCTTGCTGCAACCACTGCGCTGGGTTTATAGGGTGTGCGGCTAAATCATTGTCAAGCAACTGCTGTAAGTACTGGTAGCGGTCTAGTGCATCGAGCGCAAAGGGTTCATCGTCATCACTTTGCTGGGCAATAGGTTGTAGTTTGACCCCAAGCGTTGCTTGGTAATAGAGCGCTTGTGGAGCAAGCACTCCCCGTAACCATTGGCTTATCTCTAACTCGCTCGGCAATTCAACGGGTAAGGCAGAACGCTCTTCAGTGGCAACTTGCGGTGCTAACTGCCAATGCCAAATGGGGTTAAAACTATGCCAAGGCCCTGCTTGATAATGCTTGTTGTCAAATGGTTGCAGCGGCGCTTGCCAAGTTAAACTGTGGCTTGGACGTTGTGCAGGATTGGTTGGTAAGTAGAACACACGGTCAATGTATTCCACCAACTCACTCACTAGCACGGATGGCACTTGCGGCTCATTGTTAAAACACGAGCGACCAATATAACTGAGATAAAAACGCTTACGGGCGCTGAGTAGCGCTTCCAAAAATAAATATCTATCATCAAGTTTACGTGAACGGTCACCTTTTTGCCGGATACTACTGGCAACCAAGTCAAAGCCTAGTGGCTGCACTTGGCGTGGGTAGTCGCTGTCGTTCATCCCGAGCAGACACACCACTTTAAATGGCACCGCCCGCATCGGCATTAAGGTACAAAAATTGACGCTACCAACTAAAAAACGTTGCCCTACGCCTTTTTCTTTTAATCCTTGTTCGACCAAATAAGCCAAGGTTTTGGCTGCGATGGGAGCGCAATTGTCGCCATTGTCATAATGCTTTTCTAACTCATCAATCACTTGCTGAATTTGCATTAAGTCCCAGCTATCTTCATGCTCTGCATCGTAAAATGCCTGCTGCAATGTTCTTAGTAAACTGGCTTTATTACGGAGCGTATCTGGTTTAGCCAGCTGGGCTTTAAAGGCAATGAGTTGACCGATAAAGGCAATTAGTTTACTCAGTGTCGCACTTGCCATGCCTTCCACTTCATCCAGTGGATATAAGCCATTGTAAGCGATGCTTTCATCGGCCAGTGCCACCCCTAACAACAATTTGTTCAGGCCCTGCCACCAAGTGTTGAGTGCTATTGTGGGGAGCTGATATTCCTGCTTATGTTCACCATCTATGCCCCATTTAACCGACGCTCGATCAAGCCAATAATTGAGCTGCGCAAATTCATCTGAACTCAGCTCAAAACGACTGGCAATGGCATCCACAGCAAGCAAGTCGAGCACATCCGAGCGCTGAAAACGACTAAAAGGTAAATTAACTAAGCTTACAAAGGATTGTAAGATTGGCCTTTCTTGTGCGATGGCAAGGTCGGCAATGGCGTAAGGCAGTTGGCGATTGCCACGCGCGCCACCAAACACCGCCTCAATATAAGGGCTGTACTGACCGACATCAGGCATCATAACTATGATGTCTTTCGGAGTTAAACTTGGATCTTGATGCAAACAGTCGAGTAAGTAATCATGCAGGCATTCTACTTCACGTAACGCGGTATGGCAGTCCTGAAAACGTATGCTTTGGTCTTCATCGGCTAGGGCAAAGCGTCCTACGTCATTCACATACCAATGACTATCATCAACTTGGCTTTCACCCTTAAATGCCAAATCGTAAATCTCGCGTTGCACAGTTTGTAATAAGTTGTTGTCAAAGTCAGTGGCAAAATAATCTAGCCACTGCGCATCTAGCTGCACTAACTGCTCAAGATAGTCACGCCCCAATTTCCCCCACGACGACAAGAGCGGATTGCCAACTTGCAAATGCTGTCCTGCCAAGGCATTGAGCACTGGGGCTTTGGTATAACGCGCCAGCAACTTGGCGCGCAGCTTTTCATCGACTACGTCACCCCAATAATGTTCTGATGGGTTAAACAAATACAGTAGCACTTCGCATCGGGTTGCGAGCGCTGTAAAAATTTGCAATTGGCTTGGCGGTAAGGCTGAGATCCCAAAGAGGGTGATCCGCTCTGGCAATTCTATGACTTTGTCCGCGCTCAGTGCCGCCAACAGCAATTCGTGCATGTTGGCACGATGATAATGGCTTTGTCCAAGCTGCTCGGTATACACTATTAAACGCCGCCAAAGGTCCGGCTGCCATGGCGCTAAACTGATATCAACGTCAGGAAGTGTGTCCTGTCCGGCTTGCCAAAGGCTTAGCCACGCTGGGCGATACATTAAATATTGGTCAAAAACGTCAGCGATTTTCTCACACAGCAAAAAGCGCTTAACACCATCGACATCATCATTAAGATAGTTTTGCAATGCCTCATATTGCGGTTGTGCAATACAGTCTGGTAGCAAATTGTAGAGCTTCCAAGCCATATTTGGTTTATTGAAGGCTGATTCTGCGGGCACATCTGGCAAGAGTTTTTGGTATAGTCCCCAAATAAAACTGGATGGCAGAGGAAAGTCGACTTGCGCCGCAATCCCAAGCGCCTCACATAGGCCTATTTTTAGCCATTGTGACATACCGGGCGACTGAACTAAGACGACTTCTTTGCTAAAGGGATTATCAAGCGGTGCAACCTGCAAAAGCGCATTTAAATGCGCTTGCAAGTTTTCCATTCGATTCGACTGAATTATACGCAACATACTGTCTGCCAAGCGGTTTTATTTGTGCTGCAAACAGTGTAAGCAATTTATAGCGGTTTTAGAATAAATCGATGTCTGATTGTTCGCAATTTGTCTGAATAAGCGACCCCGCAACCAAATCATCGTAAAACCACAGCTGATCGCGACCATGCTCTTTAGCGTAATACAGCGCTTTATCGGCATTTTCCAGTACAGTAATGGGAAAATCGTATGGGCTTATCTTGGACATGCCAACACTCACAGTTAGCTTTTTCACAAATGGGAAATGGGTAGTACGCACCAATTCCATAAATTCGTTCATTTTTTTCTTAATTGATTCATAGCTGGTAGGCTCAAACACCAACACAAACTCTTCACCACCAAAACGGAATAGCAAATCGGTGGCGCGGAAGAACTGACGCATTTTTTGTGCTAGTAATAACAGCACTTCATCACCACAAACATGACCATAGTTGTCATTAACCGCTTTAAAGAAGTCGATATCCATAATCGCTAACCAAGAACAAGCGCCGGGCTGCTTAGAGCGATTTTCATCACTGCTATTGCGCGTCACTCTGTGCTGCTTAAGCACTTGCTTTTCAATTAATTGCTTGAGCTTCACTTCAAACGTTTGGCGGTTAAGTAGCCCTGTCAGCTTGTCACGTTCATTCTCGTGTAGAATGGTCAGGTAATTTTCGAAGATGCGACAAAATGCGTTTAACAGTACTTGATCGCTGCTCTTTAAACCTTTACTGACTATAGCTATTGAACCAACTGGTTTGTCGTGCAAATTAATCGGCACCCAACGCTTTTCTAATCCATCACTGGATTGTACTGTGATAGTACAAGCCGATTGCAAGCAACTAATCAGTTCCGCAGGTGGCTCTTTCACTAAGATCCGTTCACCCCAATCATATTCTCTTTTTGCCAGCGATTTCAGTGATAAGCTGCGCTCGACGGCAAGTTCCCCAGGGACTTGTAGATCTTTATAAACGGATATTTCCTGACAACCGATAAATTCTTGGATAGTCGAAATGAGACTGTATTCCAGCGAATCAATATCGCGCGTTTTGGTGATCTTAATTACCGAATTAAGTAATTCTTCTTGCATGATTTTCCTACGCAACAGACCAGTTTATCTACCAAAACTAGCCTATATTCTCTTTCATTAAACTATATCAAGGCACAACAATTTGCACGTTTGCCAAGGAAATCCGTCATTATTACCACAGCTACCTAACTAGACGCTGAATCTCGCATTACTTCTGCATTATTCAGGCTAAATTCTATTGCCTGTAGCAAAGGCAGCGCTTTGGCAAAGTACCACCCCTGAACTTGAGCAATGCCAAGTTCTGCAATAAATTGCAATTGCTCTGCACGCTCAACCCCTTCTGCCACAAGCTGGTAGTCCATATTGTGCAGTAGCTGAACCACGTTACTATAGAGTCGCTTACCTTGCTCTGTAGCACAACGGTCTAAAAAATGTTTGTCGAGTTTAACATGATTCATCGGCAATTCGGACAACATCGACAAACTAGAATAACCAGTACCGAAATCGTCAAGCACAGTCGCTACATGATGTGCAGCCAACTGTTTGATATGTAGATTAACCGCCGTTTTATCTGCCAAATAGCTGGACTCAACAATTTCAATTTTCAATTGATCAGCAAAAGGTTTTGCTTTATCACAAATGAGGTTAACTATGTCGGCTTTACGTAAGCTGGTCGGGTTAAGATTGATACTCAATACTGGCCTCAGTCCTTTGTCTGCAAACTGGTGTAAATCGTGGATCACTCGGTTTATCACCCAACGGTCAATTAAAATCGCTTGCTGATGCGACGAGAGAATATCAAGAAAATAAGGTGGAATAATTTCACCGTTGGCCTTTTGCAACCGTAACAGTGCCTCAAAACCTGCCAACTTTCCTGACTTAACACACATTTGGGGTTGGTAATAAAGTAGCATCTCCCCTTCAGCCAACATTTCCAAGGTTTTGGCGATACTTTTTGTATCCTTTTGCTTTTCACTCAAAGCCCTCGCAAAATCCTTCTCATTGCCATGCTCAAGCGCTTCTTGTAACGTCAGTTTTTCCGCCAGTTGTTGGATAGAGCCTTGATAGTTTACCTTTTGCTGTTGCCAACGCAAAAAAGGGTAGTAAAACAAGGCATTACACGCAATAAGGCAGAGCTGCAAGGCAACTGCCTGCCAGCTTTGGCCAATCAGCCAACCGTTGATCAACACTGGCGTCATCCAGCTGATCTCTCCACCTGCATAAGGCACAATACCTGTACTCAATAAACTGTAGGACACTAAGAAATTAAATGCAGGAGCTAGGATAAAAGGGATGAACAGCAGTGGATTTAAAAAAATAGGTAAAGCAAACAGCAAAATCTCGCAAAAATTAAACAGCGTGAAAGGTAAAGAAAGCTTAGCAATTTGCAGCTCATGGCTTTTCTTTGGCAAGAGAAATGCCGCCACCGTCAATCCTACGAAGCAACCAGTCCCACCGACTAACACAAAAGTATCATAAAAAGCTTTACTTGTGAGTCCGGGTAGAATTTCTGCTTCTAAAAATGTGCTATCAAACAGCAGGTTATAAGTATTGTCACCGTGCACACCAAAAAACCACGCACCATGACTTAAAAACATACGCTGCATAGTCAACTCAACTACGCTCCAAGTTTCACTATCGGGCGTAATGACCAACATAATTTCTTGACCAAGTAGCGCAAGTATTGGTTCTATGGCGTAAAAACTGAAGAATACACAAGTGAACGGCAATAAAATTTGTAACTTGTCTTTTAGGAATCCGCTCACTTCACGCAGCCAAAACGGGAATTTCGGCAATACGTTAACCAGTCCAGCCAATAGTAAACTACTGATTATAGGAATAATAATGGCATAAGCACTGGCACCTTTGTACTCAATAGCGTAGTGAGTACCTTGTAACGCGATAAAGCCGCCATGGACCACAAAGCACAATAGTGCCAACATGCCACCCACGACGCCACTTTGTCCATAATTGCGGGAAAGATAAAAGCCGATAGAAAGGCTAACCATGAGCGGGAATAATAACAAGATTAGCTCTGCGCCCTGCACTAACACCAACTCGAGCGCTGAGCCGTGTTCTAGTATAGCTAACGAACGGATCACATTTAGGACTAAAATCGCAATTGCGCTACTGACAAAATAAGGAATTAGGGCAATAAACGCTTCTCGTAGCGACAACAAAAAGCGACTTTGTAATACGCGAGAAAGCGTACTAGATAAATGGAGGGACCATGATGAATTCACAATTACCAACCCACACCGTTGCGATGGTGGCATTTACCACCTCTTAATCGCAGTATAGTGATGGTGTGGGTCTGGCCGCAACAAATTTTACGTAAAATTAGAGTGTTGCCAACATCGAATCATCATAGCTAACTAGTGGCTCGGCATTTCTCACTTTACTCACGTAATCTGCGTTGGCAATAAATGGTCTACCGATAGCAACAAGGTCGAACCGTCCGCTATCAATCGCTTGCACTGCAGAATCAGGCGTAAAACCGCCCACTCCGACTAACGTACCTTGGTAATGTGCACGCATATAGTCAGATACTCTACCGCCAAGATAATCAAACCTCATCTCATCATCAAATATGCCCACATGTAAGTAGGCTAACTGGCGACTTTGTAATGCCTGTAGTAAATAGTCGAACACAGCTCTGTCGCGCGCGTCTTGTTCCATATTAAAATACGCCCCGGGAGAGAGCCTCAGTGCTACTCGCTCATGACCTATCGCGTCAATAATTGCATCAGTCACTTCAAGCGCAAACCGAGCCATATTTTCTGGTGAACCACCATAGCTATCCTCGCGCTGATTTGCGGCATAGTGTAGGAATTGATCAATGAGATAACCATTTGCGCCGTGGATCTCAACCCCATCAAAGCCTGCTTCAATGGCATTTTCTGCGGCTTTGGCATAATCCTTCACTAGTTGCTGAACTTCGTCTAGGCTGGCCGCTTTTGGCGTCACATAATGTAAATCACGCATTCTTGGCACTGTACCCTCAACCCCTATTGCCGATGGGGCTAACACCTCACCGCCAAAGAAATGTGGATGCGCAACTCGACCCACGTGCCAAAGCTGAGCGAATATTTTGCCACCCTCTGCATGCACTGCATCAGTTACCTTACGCCACCCTTGAATTTGCGCGCTAGTGAATAAGCCCGGCGTATTTGGATACCCTTGCCCATCTGGGCGAATAATGGTCGCTTCACTGATGATAAGACCCGCTCCAGCACGTTTTGCGTAGTAAGCGGCCATCGCGTCGGTTGGTACTAGGTTGTCATCCGCCATACAACGTGTCAGCGGTGCCATTAAAATACGATTTTCTAAAGTAATACTGTCATTAAGTGCTACAGCTTGAAATAGCGTTGCAGTCATAGGTCTTGCCTCTTATTTGAATATTTGTTCAAGATAATGCAATTTGAATGGTCGTTCAAGTTCTTTTTTTGAATAACTAATCAACTTTGGTTATGATTAGAGTTAGACAAACTGATACGGTAAACGAATGAGAACAGCTGAATTCGACAAGACTTTTGTGCTTCGACAAGCAATGCAAACTTTTATGCAGTTTGGCTACAGTAAAACCAGTATGCAAAAGTTGACCGAAGCCACCGGGTTACACCCAGGCTCAATTTATTGCGCGTTTCAGAATAAAAAAGGCTTACTGCTCGCTGCAGTTGAACAATACCAAGCGGACAAACGTACGCAAATGGCAGAGCTATTCGCGCAATATGACAATATTAACGACGCGCTACATGCCTTTATCTCAAAAACCATTTTACAGTGTGGCGAAGATGAAAGTGCCCAAGTATGCCTGTTAACTAAAACACTCACCGAAATTGAAGGTCAGGACGATGAAGTATGCCGCGTTTTGTCAGGCAATTTGAACCAATTTGAGTTGGCGCTGCAAACCCAATTACAAAGCGCAATTGACAACCAACAGCTTTCTACAAATCCTGACGCAAAGACTCGAGCACAATTTCTCGTCATGGGAATTTATGGCTTGCGTACACTTATGCATACCAATCCTTGCTCTACAGCAATGAGATCAATAGCAGATGAATTAATTCAGCATGTATTGAGATAACCATCTGAAATTAAATGCTATTTTATAGAAACCCACAGCACCTTTCGTTGCTAACTTAACATTCACCTTGCGCACTATTTAAGTGACTTACCATGAAAAAAGGCACCCTAAGGTGCCTTTCAGATTGATGATAAACCCTGCTTTTTTAAGCGGGGTTTATTTTTTCGATAGTTAGGTCGTTTTTTC
>NZ_JBHRSD010000045.1:0-17579 GCF_042643375.1 Pseudoalteromonas fenneropenaei | reverse complement strand
GGTGGCCGTACAGTAGGTGCTGGTGTTGTAGCATCAATCATCGCTTAATAACTTAGGTTATTGAAAGATGAGAAAAAGGTCGCTTAGGCGGCCTTTTTCATTTCTGACACAGTGCAAAAGTATAGTGAGCGATGGACTGTCGAGCTAATTTGCCACTCTCAATATCACAATGGACGAAGGTCTACGTTTCGCGATCCGTGAAGGTGGCCTTGCGTGGCAACCAGCACAGTAAGTGCTGTGTTGTAGCATCAATCATCGCTTAATAACTTAGGTTATTGAAAGATGAGGAAAAGGTCGCTTAGGCGGCCTTTTTCATTTTTGACACAGCGCAAAAGTATAGTGAGCGATGGACTGTCGAGCTAATTTGCCACTCTCAATATCACAATGGACGAAGGTCTACGTTTCGCGATCTGTGAAAGTGGCCTTGCGTGGCTACCATTGCGTGGCAACCAGCACAGTAAGTGCTGTGTTGTAGCATCAATCATCGCTTAATAACTTAGGTTATTGAAAGATGAGGAAAAGGTCGCTTAGGCGGTTTTTTTCATTTTTGACACAGCGCAAAAGTATAGTGAGCGATGGACTGTCGAGCTAATCTGCCACTCTCAATATCACAATGGACGAAGGTCTACGTTTCGCGAAGTCGTCCTAGCGTGGCTACCATAGCGTGGCTACCAGTACAGCAAGAGAGTGTTGTAGCATCAATCATTACCTAATAACTTAGGTTATTGAAAGATGAGGAAAAGGTCGCTTAGGCGGCCTTTTCTTTTTCTCTGAAGCTAATTAACGAGCTAAGTGCAAAGCAATTTATATATTGTAACGGTGAATGAGTAGGGTTGAGATTCCTCCGCCCTCATGAGCTGAATCTTGAGTGCGAAAATAGCCTAATTGATTGCGCATCTGGGTTGCTTGCTCAGACATTTGTCTTGCCGCTGCCATGGTTTCCTCGGTTACGGCAGAATTCTCTTGCACAATAGTTGATAGGCGTTGCACCACAGAATCGACCTCTCGGATTGCTTGTTGCTGGGAGAGTGTACTGTGGTTAATTTTAACTATGCTGGCATTAACCGCGCTGACGGCATCGACAATTTGGTTCAGTTTAATGCCGGATTGATTTGCCATTTCAGTCCCTTGGGCAACCTTTTGATTACTGTTGGCAATGATGGTTTTGATCTGTTTAGCTGAAACTGCTGAGCGACTGGCCAATTCGCGCACCTCATTGGCAACTACCGCAAAACCTCTGCCATGCTCACCCGCTCTTGCCGCTTCAACAGCTGCGTTAAGCGCAAGTAAGTTAGTTTGGAACGCAAGCGCATCGATAACCGAGACAATTTCATTAATGTCTTTGCTGGCTCGATTCACATCTAAGATGGCGGTGACCGTGTCACTTGAAAGTTGACCACCTTCCTCTGCGATACTTTTGGCATTATTTGATAGCGTAACAGCATGACCACTTTGTGTTGCTACTTCGGTGATTTCCTCTAACATGTGACCTGTGCTGGCACTGGCTTCTTCTAGATTAGCCGCTTGCTCTTCGGTACGTTGGCTAATTTCCGTATTGCTTTGTGCTATCTCTTCCGCACTTTGTGATACGATGCCTGCGGCGCTTTGAATTTCTCCGATCACTTCTGTTAGTTTATCTATGGTGCGGTTAACGTCAGTTTGCAGCGTTTGGAATACTCCTTGGTACTGGCCTGCAACTTTTTGTGTTAGGTCACCGTTCGCAAGTGCGTTCAGGACCATTTTCATTGCATCTATCGCGGTGGCTATATCACTACTGGCAGCGTTGACATCGCGCTGCATAGTCGCAAGTTGACCTTGTAATTGCGAATTAATACGTTTGGAGAAATCACCAGCACGCATCGCTGCCATAACATTTGCAAGCTCGCCAATCACTTCATCGAGCGACATAACGGTGCGATTTATATCTTGCTTGAGATTATCCAACTGCCCCTTTAACGGAGCTTGGATGGTACGGTCAAATCGTCCATGACTGATGGCCATCATCACAGAAGAGACCTCACCTATCGCACCATCAAGCGCTTTAATAGAGAAATTTATGTCGTTTTTTAATTGTGCTAGCTGACCATTGGCGTGGCAGCTCACAGTTTGTTTGTAATCACCATTATTAACTGCGGCCATAACGCTACTGATATCGCTGATTATGGTGCTCAAATCCGCTACGCTGTTATTAATATCTTGCTTAAGAGAGTCAAGTTGACCCTTCAGAGGGCTTTGAATTTGCCGCGAAAAATCACCCTCTCGAATAGCCGACATCACATTGGCAATGTCGTCAATGGCCAAGCGTAAGCTATTTACAGAGTTATTCACGCTGTCCTTAAGCTTGGCGAATTGCCCTTGTGCTTTGCAATCTACTTGGCGTTGGAATTGGCCTTTTTCTAAGTCTGCCATGACAGAGACAATATTGCTCACCGTTACATCTAAAGTCGCCACGGACGTATTGACATTGTCTTTCAGTTTACCTAAATCGCCTTCCAAGTGACGGGTGATAGGGCGGTCAAACTGACCGTTGGCAACTGCAGTCATAACTTGGTTGATTTCATGCATTGCTAGCTCTAAAGATTCAGCACAGTGGTTGGTGGCCTGTTTTAAGGTGTTTAATTCACCTTGGCAATTGACCGAAATACGGCTAGAAAATTCGCCATTAGCCATTTTATGCATGACATGATTGGTTTCTCGGATAGAGCTTTGCAATGCGTGTAAGAGAGTATTAAAAGCAATAGCGGAATGGCCGATTTCATCGCCACTTAATACTTCTGCGCGTAGTGAGAAGTCACCCTGTTGCTCAACTTCTTGCATCGTCTTTACTAATGCGTGTACTGGGCTAACGAGGCGTTTAGCGAACAAGTAGGCAATGATGACTAATACTCCAGCTGTGATAGCTAAGGTTAGTAACAGTAGGTAGGTTAGGTTTGTGACCGCGGCAAAGGCTTCTTGCTCGTCAATCTCTGCCATCAGCGACCAACGTACACCCAAGACATCTATGGGCTTAAATGCGGATAACACAGGGTTACCATTATAGTCGGCAATGATTTGTGCACCGCTTTGCCCTTGTTGGCTAAGATGAAAAGCTAGAGTGTCTATTTTCCCTTGTTGGGGGTTTCTAAATGAGGCCTTGACCGAGTGTTTGGTCGGGTCGAGATAAGAGTCAGACCGCATTAACCCATCTGGTCCGACTAAATAGGTTTCACCGGTTTCGCCTAATCCTTCACGCTCAGTCATGATGGCGTTGAGTGCTTTTATTGGTAATTGAATAACTAAACTGGCTACCATTTGCCCTTCGACTGTAATTGGCGCGGCAATAAAACTTGTAGGGGCATCATACGAAGGCAAATACTTGGCATAATCGGCAAAACTATAGTCAGTGGCTTGCGTTAGTGTTCGCGACTGCTGAAAAACAGCGCTTAGGTTACTTTTGGCAAAAGGACCATCAGATAAAGATGTAGCAAAATCGACCTCTTTGTATACGCTATAGATCACGTATTGTGAGCGATTGTCGACGATAAAAATGTCATAAAAACCATATGACTTGGCTATTTCGGCAAAGTAACTATGGTATTGTGCGTGAACAGAATCGTACTGATCACCAGTATTGCTATCGCTTAATTTTATTTTTTCGCTAATAGGGTGGGGATTGTCAGCAATAAATCGCGTTTGTAGTGCTTGTGTCACGCTAGGGTAAGCTTTGATGTCTATTGGTGGTGCTACCGAAGCATTTTCCTGTTGATAATGACGAGCAAATTGTTGCTGATAAAACTTTTCCAAGCTTGCGGTATCGCTTTCACTGGTCACGTTGTCAAATGCCACCCTAAAGTCGAGCGCAGCCTGCTCAATGTAAGGATTACTGGCCAAGGCGTAGAGTTTATCTTTTATCCCGTCAAAATGGCGTTTAACAGCGCTGCGCTTGATTTCGCTTACCGCCGTTAATTGATCATACACTTGCTTTTTCATGGCTTGGCTGGACTCATAAAGAGCAAGGGTAATCACAATTGCCATAGGCAGTAACGCAACTAACAGAAATGCGATAATGAGCTTTTTTGCTAAATTGAGGGACGCAAATAATCCGGTTGGTGACATGTTTGTATGAGCCATAAAAAATGTCCTTTTAACCAGCACGGACAATCCGTGCCTTTCTAAATAATTACAGCACTAATTTGTGATATACCCTTTCTACTTGAAGTTGCAGCGGTGTTGGCTGTGTTCTCTCCCCCTCGTCAAATCGCATATCTCTGCGAGTAAGGGGTCGCTTACTTACTGTCTACCTGCAACTCTAAGTACTGTGGGTATAGAGCACGGAAGGGTGCTTAGCTACGAGCGCCCAAACTAGGTTTTAAGCTGGGAGTTGTATCTACAGCCAAAGACTTTGCTTCTGAGTGTAGTTGAGAATTTGGGAAAATCGAGGTGAAAAATCAAACAGTGAGTGGCTGACCACAGCTAGGCTGTGGTCAGTGTAAGATTAGTGTTTCCAATGATATTTGTGGGCTTTTTCTTCCATATAGGTTGCTGTTTGTGCTGGCATCTGAGTTTGATGTCCTGCTTCAAAGAAGAATGGTGCGCGTGGGCGGTTATAATTGCCGACCTCGTTCATGGTTGCGGCATCATAAATGCGACCATTGATCACTGTATAAGCAACGCGTTCAGAGTCGCGGATATTGTTTAGCACATCGCCGTCAATAATGGCTAAGTCGGCGAGTTTACCAGCTTCAATGGTACCGAGATCTTTATCCATACCTAAATAACGTGCGCCGTCAATGGTTCCACTGCGTAGCGCTTGCCAGTTACTAAAGCCACCATGCACCATAGACCATAGCTCCCAATGCGCGGCTAAGCCTTCGCGTTGGCCATGTGCACCAATATGTACAGTAACACCTTGTTCACGTAGCTGTTTTGCGGCTTTGGCAACATCGAAATGGTTGTAATGACTTTCAGGTGCCATAGGTGGGCGAATAGACATAGGTTTCACTACATATTCAGGCACAAAGCTCATCAGGCGTTTATTTTCCCAAACATTGGTATGGTGATACCAGTAGTTTTCGCCTTTCAATCCGCCGTATGCGACGACAAAAGTCGGAGTAAAGCCAACCTCAGTTTGACCCCACATTTGCTTCACATCGCTATAGATGTTGGCAATTGGCAATGAGTGTTCAAGACCAGTGTGACCGTCAACTATCATGTTCATATTATGTTGATACTTAGCGCCACCCTCAGGGACGACCATGATCTCCATATTACGTGCAGCTGTGAGCACTTGTTGGCGAGTGTCGCGGCGGGGGTGGTTGTAGCTCTTAACGGAAATAGCACCAGCATCTTTGAGGCGTTTAACGTGGAATTCGGCATCAGCCAAATTGTCGATAGGGGTTTTATAACCTGGTGCCTCACCGGCATATAAAATGCGGCCGACCGAGTAAATTCGTGGTGATACAGTTAAACCCGCTTTGGCTAGTTCAGCCATAGAGAAGACTTCATTAGAATCGTTGGAGGGATCATGAATCGTGGTCACACCAAAGCTTAAGTTGGAGTATTGATTCCAGTTTTGTTGTGGTTGTAAATTGTGGCTACCATAACTACCGTGAGCATGTGCGTCAATCAAGCCAGGGATAACAGTTTTACCCTGAATATCAATGACTTTTGCCCCTTTAGGAATACTCACTTGCGCTCGTGTGCCCACAGCGACGATACGGTTATGTTCGATAAGGATAACGCCATCTTCGATGACTTCTTGCTGTTGCTCAGCATCACGCATCGTGACTATTTTGCCACCGACTAACGCCAGCTGCCCTGTTGGCTTATCGCTGGTTTGGGTAAAGCTCAAATCTATACCATCGGCGGTCAATTCTTTGTTTACTTCGGTATCACCGAGAAATGCAAACGTATCGGTTAGTTTGCGTTGATACAAAGTTGGGCCAAATGCCCAAGTGACCGCGCTACTATCCTGGCGCCAATTTAAGAAGTCACCAGAGTATTTTGAGACTTGTTGGACAGGGAAGTTAGTCGTGCCTTTATTAATCGAGAGCGTTTTACCTGTGTGGGTAAAAGGGGCTACAAAGGTATTGAAGTTCTCAATAAAGGCGACGTATTTCCCGTCTGGTGAGACGCGAAAATCAAAAATATAATCGCCTTTGAAATGACTACGCGCTTCGAGACCAGAGAGGTTAACGGATTTCAATTCTAATCCAGTGTCACCACTACCTGTGGTAAAAAACACTCGCTCTGGGTCGTTGCCAAAGTGCGGATTGTTGCCATCTTTAACGAGTCGTTTGTGCTGTTTGCCTTTGCTATCAGTGAGATAAATACCCGGCTCCATAGACCAGTCGCCATTGAGTAAATAGCCCCCAGTGACTTTCTTATACAGCACACTTTGTCCATCAGGAGAAAAACTAGGTGTGATGTAGTGGCCTGGATCTTGGCTAATGACTTTTCCTTTACCGCCCTTAGCTGAAACAATACGTACGCTGCCGAGTTGTTGGTCGTTCCATGTGGTGTATACCACAGACTTGCCGTCACGCGAGAAGCTAGGATAAAACTCGAAATGATCGGTTTGAGAGGTAAGGCGGCGTACCTTGCCCGACTTAACGTCTTTACTATACAAATATCCAAGTGCTTGGAATAACGCGGTTTGACCATCTGGAGAAAGTTGTGACCAGCGTGCCAGTTTTACCTTAAAAGTATCAGGTGCGACATCGACGGCAAAGCGCAGTGCTGGGGTGATCTGTTTTTCTGCCACCACATGGGCAACGATGCCAGAGACCTTCTTCGAGGCGATATCGACGCGATGGAAAGTACCTTTACTCCAAAACACCAATGATTTGCCATCCGGCGTAAAAGCGATAGCCGGTGTATTGCCGTGGGCACCATTGGTTTCTTGGAGATCGCGGTCTAAGCCAGTGTAAATATGAGATTCAATACCTGATTTTAAATCTTTAATATAAATAGCGCTTTCCAATCCTTTACCATTGTCTTCACGTTTGACATAAGCAATGGCTTTACCATCTGGGCTTGGCGTTGGGCGAATTGCGCCGCCAGCACCACGGATCACGGTTTCTTCCTCACCTGTGGTCAGGTCCCAGCTGCGAATTTCAAATACCGCATCGAGGGCATTTTTGTTGTAGTCCCAACGTACGCCCGGTGTGGCATCGACTGAGTAAAAGATTTTCTTGCCGTCAGTTGAAAATGCCGGTTCAGCAACGTTTTTCTGTGACTTGTCACCATGCAATCGTTCACGCACTTCAACACCTTTGCCGCCGCTGATGTGGTACATACGAATAGAGCCGCCTGGGATGGTACGTGCTGAAACTTGGCCTTGTTTTACTGCGATATATTGACCATCAGGCGACCAAGCAGGGTTATGAACGATATGGTTTTTTTCTTTAGAGATCTGTTTTAAATTGCTGCCATCAATATCCATCACCCACAAATTATCGCCACCGTCACGGTCGGAGATAAAGGCGATTTGTTTGCCATCGGGAGAAAACTTAGGCTGAATGTTCCAAGCCATATCCGCAGTTAAAGCCGTCGCTTTTCCGCCGTTGATAGGCAACAAGTACAGGTCGCCTAGCATATCAAATACCACATGCTTGCCATCTGGGCTGACGTCTAAATTACTCCAAGTCGTTTCTTTGGTGTCAATTTTTATCGTTTGGCGCTCACCCGGTGGATTTAACACATCCCAGTCTTTGGTATCTTTACTGACTTTCATTGTTTCAGCTGCCGCTGGGGTGTCTGCATAGGCTGTGAAAGAGATACCGCTAAGTACGCTGAAAATCGCTGCAGCGAGCGGGGATTTAAGCTGTTTCATTGCTGAGATCCTAATTTTATTTGTTATTTTATCTGGAACAGTACGTATTACGCAGATGTGCGATTTTTCTTGTGCTGTCTTTATTAAATTCGCGTTTGAGCATGGCTGATAGGGACACAATTGTCTACCAGACGCGATAATCAGCGGTCCAAGCCTAATCAGCCCAAGGTTTGCTGGCGAATATGGGCAAGATAAGCTTCGAGGCTGGCTTGCCACAATACCAGAGCTTGGGTATGTTCTTGTTCGCAATCTTTTTGGTCCAGCATTCGGCGCTCAATACGTTTTAAAAGCATGCCAAAGCGATTAAACCCAAGTTGTAATGCAGTGCTGGCTTGACGGTGGAGCAGCTTGATACACTGCTCAGGGTCTTCTTTACTGAGTTGCTGTGAACGGATCAACTTGTTGCGGGCAGAGAGCACAAACTCATTATAAATTGACGACACTTCATCTTCATTAAAGCTTATCTGTAAGCTACCTACAGCCGTTTCATCGTACAGCACATCCGGTAGGGCAACGCTTAACAGCGGTTTTTGAGCTGATTGCGAGTCACTTAATGCTTGGCGTAGCTTTTCTTGTTTTATCGGTTTTCCAACAATGTCTTTAATGCCAAGGGCGATATACTCTTTGACTTCATCTGGACTGAGGCTTGCCGTAAAGGCTAGGAATGGTGTGCGGTTGTTTTTATGTTCTTGATGCTTTAGTGCGCGCAACACTTCTTGCCCGGTTAAATCGGGTAAATTCATGTCGAGTAATACCACATCAAAATGATGTTGCTTAAGTAGCTCAAGAGCGTGTTGGCCTGTGGTGGCGAGCTTGACCTTGTGGTCGTCAGCGGCCATGAACTCGATTGCGATTTTTTGGTTCAATTCGAGATCTTCAACGAGTAGCACATTGAGACCCGTAACGTATTGCTTGCTCTGATGGCGCTGTTCTACAAGGCTTAGTTCACCTTGGGTCAATTTGACTGCAAAACTAAATTGGCTGCCTCGACCCAGTTCACTGCTGATCTCAAGCTGACTCCCAAGTTTTTCCAATAACCTAGCTGTTATTGCTAAGCCAAGGCCAGTGCCACCTTTGATTTTACCAGCGTTGCTTTGTACATAAGGCTCGGTTAAATAAGCGATGTCATCTTGCTCAATTCCTGGGCCGCTGTCTTGTACGCTAAACCGCACTATGTGCATCATGTCTTGTGCGCTTTCTAACACAACTTGAATTCTGACAAAGCCGCGGTCTGTAAACTTGATGGCATTGCCGACTAAATTGATCAGGATCTGACGTAGTTTTTGTTGGTCACAGTAATAACAGGCTTGATCTGGCAGCTCATAAACCAGCTCGAACTTTAACTGTTTTTGCTCTGCCAGCGGGCTTAGCAGCAGGCAGAGGTTATTGAGCCAGCTTTTAATCTCGACATCTTCTTCATACAGTGCTTCGTCGCCTTGTTCTAAACTGGCGTAGTCGAGCACCTTATCTATCAACAGGTTTAATGACTCAGCGGAATTAATGATGGCTTCACAGTAGGCTTTGTTTTTGTTGTCGGTAGTGCGATTCAGAATAAGTTGAGCACTGCCTAAGATACCGTTAAGTGGGGTGCGGATCTCATGGCTTACGGTGGATAGGAATAAACCTCGGATCTCCAAATCTTGTTGCGCTTTTGCTGCGAGGTTATTGAGATGCTGCTCACGACGTTCATTACATAGCAATGCCATGCCGGTGGTGTAAAACATCGGCGCAATGACACCGTTAATAAACAAGGTAATGGTAAACCAACTTTGCTTGAATAAAGTGTCAGACGACACATCACCCATAAACAATGCACGTCCGCTAAAAATCACCGCAATAACCAGCAAGATAATGATATAAACCATACTGCCGTTTGGATATTGTGGTTTAGCAAAGCGAATAAAAAGATAGAGTAAAATGCTCGCTTCAATGACGTGCTGTAAATCTGAAACCATCATTCTTGCCCTGAGATCTGGCTGAACAAAGGTGAAGTAGATAAGTAAGGTGGCGAGGAAGGCCGTGGTGACAATAAAGGCCCGCAGCGGCCATTGACGAAAATCTAAAAATTGGCAGATAGCCAGCACATGGATAATAGAGGCTATTAAGATCAGTATGTTAGCGCTACTAATGGCACGCCAATTATCAAAATAGCTATGTAATGCGAAGCCCAAAATGGCCAGAAATAACACCGTGGGATAGAGTATGTAGAGCAAAGTGCCGGGCGTATTTTTGTTTGCGCGCCAAGTTAATGTGTTGAGGAGCGCCATCAGCGCAACCATTACAGCGCTGGTAACATAAAGCGTTTTTGGGTCGAACATAGTGGTGGTTAATTATTATTAGTCGCCTACAGCATAGAAGGTTGCGGTTCACGAGTAAAGCGCCCAACTGCACTTGCTGGTTGGGCGATGGTGCGAGACTAGCGGATCTCGTCAGGAATGTTTTGTTGTGCCCAAGAAAGCAACTCAATCCGGTTACGGCACTTAGTTTTACGAAACGCGCTATAAAGGTGAGTTTTTACTGTATGCGGACTGATATTCAGTGCATCTGCGATTTCTTTATTCTTCGCGCCTTTACTCATTAAAGAGATAATGGCTTTTTCTCGTTTGGTTAATTTGACCGGCTCAATATCGCCTTCTGTAAGCTTATGCAACGCATCTTTATTGAATTGCAGCATACGGTTCAGGACGTTACACATGATTTCACGACGATACCAAAGCTGGTTTTCCATTAGCAAGCGGATACCTTTCATCAGCACATCGGCATTATCTGTAGTATAAAATACGCCTCGGATACCGCTCAGTAACGCACGATTGGCTAACTCTGGATTTTCATCCAAATTGAATAACACGATGTCACATTTCACTTTTAAATTAACTAAGTGTTCTTTCAGCTTACCCCAAGCATCATTTGTCGCGGTTTCAATAAACAACAAACGAGTACCTTCTGGTACCAGCGCGATGTCTGTACCTGAAGTCACATCAATCCCTTGCGTTTTTAACAAGGGTTGTAACACGTTAATACCGATAGTGTTGATTGGGTCTTTTTCTAGTAAGAGAAAGGCAGAACAGCTCATTGCAGTTGATACTCAAATTTATAATTGGCCTAATCCTAACATGTGATTCCGGCCTTTTGTATTAGAATTTGCATTATGTTCTAGATAAATTTGCAATAACTTGTACCAAATCGAAGTGCAGATTGTCACATTAAGTTACATTGAGGTGATTAATTCCTTTTTATACAAGTAGTTAATGGCTATCTCCAGATAGCCAAATGGTTTACACTTGTTAACATTGATTTTTTCAAACTACTACTTTTTTCTTATCTTGATAGGGGGGCCAGCCCATGGCTTTACCCGCCAAAACGTGTAAGTGAATGTGGTAAACAGTTTGGCCACCGTGTTCATTGCAGTTCATCACTACGCGATATCCTTCTTCTGCAAAACCATATTCTTTGGCAAGCTTCGCGGCAACCACATACAAATGGCCAACTAAATGGGCATTATCGGCGTTGATGTCATTTATGGTTGCTATCGCAGTTTTAGGGATCACTAATACATGAAATGGCGCTTGGGGGTTGATATCGCGAAATGCGAGGCTTAGTTCATCTTCATAAACAATGTCTGCCGGGATCTGTCTAGCAATGATTTTATCGAATATAGTTTCGTTACTCATAATGCGGGTCCTTGTGTGCCTTGTTTGTCAATTTAACTACGTAGCTGCAAAATTTGCCATCCTTAATGACAAACTTTCAAATGGCTGTCACACTGGGTTGAAAAAGGAGCAGCCTATGATCAACAAAATCACCAGCTTAATCTGTCTTTTGGTTAGTAGTAATGTATTTGCCGCCACTATTGAATTTCAGGAAGAGTTTTTACCACTACAAGTTGGCTCATCACCAATTGAGCATTCACTTTTCAATAAAATCAGGAAGCTAGAGTTAGCCCCTGGCCAGCATGTGGTCAAAATGAAATATTCAGACTTATTTGAGCTGGGTTACGATGAGCACGAAGTGGTAGAATCTGAACCGTTTTGGGTGTCACTGCCGATCAGTGATGAAGGTCATTACATCGTCACTTTTAACCGGCCAAATGACGTAAAAGTTGCCCGTCAGTTTGCCAAAATGCCAGCTGTCGTACTAAAAAATACCAGTAGTGCCCAACAGCTTGCGCTTAATGTGATTGCCACACCGAGTATAGCCCCAATCCCTGCAGTTGCACCAATAGCCCCAGTTGCTCAAGTGCCAGTAGCGGTAACGACTGAGTCTGTTCAAGCTAACCTAGCAGATAATGATAATATTGTGCCGCGCGCGCCGGTTGCAATGCCACCTAGTGCGGCAACTATGCTCGAATATTGGTGGCAACAGGCTTCTGTACAGGAGCGCGCTGCATTTATGCAAAAATACGGGTTGCGGAGTAATTAGCCTCCTTTACCGAGACTAGCAAGCGAGACTACTTAGGTAAATAAGCAAAAGGCCTGCGATTGCAGGCCTTGGAATGATGACGAGAATGGCGGGTAGTTATTTGCTACGGCGCATTAACTCGAAGAATTCATCGTTGGTCTTGCTCATGGCAAGTTTATCAATTAAGAATTCCATCGCATCGATTTCAGACATTTCGTGGACAATCTTACGCAAAATCCACATCTTTTGTAGTTCGTCTGCTTTGGTGAGTAATTCTTCGCGACGTGTACCTGAACGGTTAAAGTCAATTGCAGGGAATACGCGTTTTTCCGCAATCTTACGGTTCAAGTGCAGCTCCATGTTACCTGTGCCCTTGAATTCTTCGTAAATAACTTCATCCATTTTCGAGCCAGTGTCGATAAGCGCAGTAGCGATAATGGTTAAGCTACCACCTTCTTCAACGTTACGGGCGGCACCAAAGAAACGCTTGGGTTTATGCAGTGCGTTTGCATCCACACCACCAGTGAGTACTTTACCAGATGATGGAATAACCGTGTTATAAGCACGCGCTAAACGGGTGATTGAGTCAAGTAGGATGATAACATCTTTCTTGTGCTCAACTAAACGTTTGGCTTTTTCGATAACCATTTCAGCAACTTGCACGTGGCGGCTAGCTGGTTCGTCGAAAGTTGACGCAATTACTTCGCCTTTTACTAGGCGCTGCATTTCTGTAACTTCTTCTGGGCGCTCATCGATAAGTAAAACGATTAACTGTGCGTCAGGGTTATTTGAAGTAATTGATTGCGCGATGTTTTGCAGCAGCATAGTTTTACCCGCTTTTGGCGGAGCTACAATCAGACCACGTTGACCTTTACCAATAGGTGAAGCTAAATCCAGCACACGTGCTGTGATATCTTCAGTACTACCGTTACCGCGTTCCATGGTCATACGTTCATTTGCATGGATAGGCGTTAGGTTTTCGAATAGGATCTTAGTACGAGAAATTTCTGGCTTATCAAAGTTAACTTCGTTGACTTTTAGTAAGGCAAAATACCGTTCACCTTCTTTTGGTGGACGAATCAGGCCAGAAATGGTGTCACCAGTACGTAAGTTAAAGCGACGGATTTGGCTCGGCGACACATAAATGTCGTCTGGGCCAGCAAGATACGACGCCTCTGAAGAGCGTAAAAAGCCAAAGCCGTCTTGCAAAATCTCGAGTACGCCGTCGCCGTAAATGTTTTCGCCGCTTTTTGAATGTGCTTTCAAAATTGCAAAGATGATGTCTTGCTTACGTAGACGCGCAACGTTTTCGAGTCCCATTGACTCAGCCAAATGAACAAGCTCGTTAATTGACTTGTGTTTTAGTTCGCTTAAATGCATATCGGTGGGTTCTTTATTTCAGTCGTTAATCTCGAATGAAGCCGAGAGGGGTTGAAATTGGTTTGAATAAGACTAGTGGACTAATAAGTTAGCAGGTCGAATAGAGATCGTCCAGTGTTTAATCTAGGTAGTTTGTAGAAATTCCTCAACCTAGGGAAGTGGCCAAGTAGTTATACTTGGCCAATCAACACGTTAGATATTGTTGTTGAGGAACTCAACTAATTGAGTCTTTGACAACGCACCAACTTTAGTTGCCGCTACAGCACCGTTTTTGAACAACAATAAAGTTGGAATGCCACGGATACCAAACTTAGGTGGTGTGCCTGCGTTTTGGTCGATATTCAATTTGGCAATAGTTACTTTATCTGCAAATTCTTCAGCGACTTCATCTAAAATTGGCGCGATCATTTTACAAGGACCACACCATTCTGCCCAAAAATCAACAAGAACAGGCTTGTCAGCTTTTAATACGTCTGTTTCAAAGCTGTCGTCACTAAGTTGAATAATTTTGTCGCTCATTACGCTCTCCGTTAAAATTGGCGAATTATTTACTGCGTATTTAAACACTCTTGTTTCTTATTGCAAGTTTAAACGTTATGCTTAATTGCTATGACTAAGACACATTTGACCAATAAAAAATTTTCTGACTTTGCTTTAGCCCCGGAAGTGGTCGCCGGATTAACAGCGAACGGCTTTGAATATTGTACGCCGATCCAAGCAAAGTGTTTACCTTTTGTCTGTGAGGGGCGTGACATTGCAGGTCAAGCCCAAACTGGGACAGGCAAAACTTTGGCATTTTTGACCGCCACCTGTCATCGTTTGATGCAAACAGAAGGGACAACCAGAAAGCACCCAAGAGCCCTGATCATGGCACCCACAAGGGAGCTAGCGATTCAGATCCACAAAGATGCCAAAATCATTGCGCCACATTGCAACCTTAAGCTTGGCTTAGTATATGGTGGCGAAGATTACGAAAAACAACGCGCTCAGTTTGAAAATGGAGTGGATATTTTAATTGGTACTACAGGCCGATTGATCGATTTCTACAAACAAGGTGCATATAGCCTCAATGAAATTGAGGTGGTGGTATTAGATGAAGCCGACAGGATGTTCGATTTAGGCTTTATCAAAGACATTCGTTATCTCTTTAATCGCATGCCTGAGCGCAGCGAGCGCGTTAACCTATTGTTTTCGGCTACGTTGTCTTATCGCGTACAAGAGTTGGCCTTTGAGCATATGCACAACCCAATTCATGTGCAGATTGAGCCAGAATTAAAAACTGCGAAGCGAATTAAAGAAGAGCTATTTCACCCAGCTCAATCAGACAAAGTTGCTTTATTACTGACGCTGATAGAAGAAGAATGGCCAGAGAAAGCGATTATTTTTGCTAACACCAAGCAAGCTTGTGAAGACGTGTATGCGTGGTTAAAAGCCGATGGTCATCGAGTTGGTTTGCTAACCGGTGATGTAAATCAAAAGAAACGTATTTCTATTTTGGCACAATTTGCTAAAGGCGATTTAGATCTTTTAGTGGCAACCGACGTAGCCGCGCGGGGATTGCACATTCCTGCCGTAAGTCATGTCTTTAACTTTGACTTACCTGATGACTGTGAGGATTATGTGCATCGTATCGGTCGTACAGGTCGTGCTGGCGCATCAGGGCATGCAATTAGTTTTGCCTGTGAGCAATATGCCTACAATCTGCACGATATTGAAACCTATATCGACCACCCGATACCCTTATCGCATTACGATAAAAGTGCATTACTGGATGATTTAACCGCGCCAGACTTGCAAAGAAAACGGAACTATTCTCAAGGACCGCGTCAACGTTCTGGACGTCGCCAAAATAGTAGTTACCAAAGACAGCGGTCATCTTGAGTGACCGCAAAGGTAGTATGTAGCTAGAGGTTTTGATAAGTGGCGCAAGCGACTCCCCAAAACAATATTTTTGCTGTCATCGATTTAGGTTCAAACAGCTTTCATATGCTGATTGCTAAATATATTGCTGGCGGTGTACACACCATTGGTCGCGTTAAACGTAAAGTCCGCCTTGCTGCGGGGCTTGACGAACATAATGTGTTGTCAGTTGAAGCTATGGAGCGAGGATGGGAATGTCTCGCTTTGTTTGCTGAACGTTTACAAGATATTCCAAAGCAAAATATTCATATCGTTGCAACAGCGACAATGCGTTTGGCTAAGAATGCCGACGTCTTCAAAGTAAAGGCTGAGCAAATCCTAGATCACAAGATTAATGTGATAAGCGGTGAAGAAGAAGCTTGTACCATTTATAAAGGGGTGGCACACACCTCTGCCTGCCGAGGTAAACAGTTAGTCATAGACATTGGTGGGGCCAGCACTGAAGTTGTCATAGGGCAAGGTTTTAATGCTCTCTTATATAAAAGCCTCAATATGGGCTGCGTCACCTATCTTGAACGCTACTTTAAAGATGGCAAACTCAACCAGCAAAATTTTGATACTGCTATAGCGAAAGCCAAACAGGTGGTTGCACCTATTTGTGCTGAGTACATCAAGATGGGTTGGGAGTTGGCAATTGGGGCCTCTGGTACGGTTCAGGCTATTCAAGAAATTCAAGCTGCGCAAGGCCAAAGTGAAACGCTTGACCTGAATACATTAAACGCGATTAAAGCCGCTGCTTGTCAGTTTGACACCATCAGCGCGTTAGATTTACCAGGGCTTAGTGAAGAGCGACGTTTAGTGTTTGTGTCTGGGTTGGCAATTCTCATCGCGCTGTTTGAGTCACTGCAAATCCAGAACATGGGCTTAGCAGGTGGCGCTCTGCGAGAAGGTGTGCTCTATAGTATGATCCCTGATCTCCATTCCGCGGATATTCGTAAACGCACTTTGGATGGTCTGATGGAGCGTTATCATGTCGATAAGCAGCAAGCGGAGCGGGTTGCTGAAGTCAGTATTTCACTTGCGGAACAAGTAAGCGAAACTTGGCAACTGGATATGGAGCAAATCAAACCTTTGCTACAAGCGGTGGCTTGCTTACATGAAATCGGGTTGATCATCGACTATAAGCTTTACCATAAACACAGTGCTTATATTCTTACCCATAGCGCTATGCCTGGCTTTTCTCGAGCAGAGAAACAACTGATCGTTGCTATTACTGCAGGGCATCGTGCGGATTTGAGAGTAACGCAATTTGATAAGCTGAGCTGCAATGCGTTATTAGGAGAGCGTCTCACACGTTTAGTCAGACTTGCTGTAGTACTTTCAATGAGAAGACAAAATGATGTATTGCCGGAACTAAGGCTCGCAAGTAGTGAAAATGATACTCTCGAATTAAGCTTTGATAACGACTGGCTGAGTATTCATCCTTTAATGCAAAGTGAGCTAGTGCAAGAAGGATTGTACCAACAGAAGTTAAAAAGGGTCTTTTCGGTCAGCTAAATGCTGGTTTTACACTTGGTCTGCAAGTGATATTTGCTAAAAAACGCGCGTTAAGCGCGTTTTTTGTTCGAACGATCTGTTTTTCGTGTTTTTCCTTAAAAAAGCGCTTGCGCAATTTTTTCTACTCCCTATAATGCGACCCCACTGAGACGGACAACGGCGCTGCAAAGCAAAGTACGAAGTTAAAGTTGAGTCGAGTAAAACTGAGTTTGAAACTTCGAAAGAAAAAACAAACTAAGTGTTGACAATAAATGTGGATGACGTAAGATGCGCATCCCTACCGCGAAACGAATCGCGGCGAACTTTGAAAGTTCGACCTGTTCTTTAACAATTTAAAGCAATCATCTGTGTGGGCACTCGTACAGATTGAGTTCTAACAGCTAAGCCAGTTTTCTGGTGAAGCACAAAAATTTAGAGTCTCAATTTATCTGAGTGACCAACGCGACAAGTTTACTTGTCGAACACAGTCAATTCAGTATTCATTGAGCTGAATCTTCGGATTCAAAAAACTTTTAATTGAAGAGTTTGATCATGGCTCAGATTGAACGCTGGCGGCAGGCCTAACACATGC